>JAEEGO010000163.1 GCA_016280355.1 Lachnospiraceae bacterium
ATATACCGAAGAGAAGACAAAGCTTGAGAGCCTGAAGAACATAGCGGAGAGGTATGAAGGATACGGTAATGCCGTACGCTTTGTGATGGACAGGAAGAAGGACAAGTCTGCCGGGATATGCGGAGTCGTGGCAGATCTTCTTAAGGTGGACAACGAATACGAGACAGCCATAGAGACTGCTCTGGGTGCCAATATACAGAACATAGTGGTAGAGGATGAGAAGGCTGCAAAGAACCTCATAGAGGAGCTGAAGCAGGCACATGCGGGACGTGTGACTTTCCTGCCTTTAAACACGATACAGGAGAGGGACTTCAAGGCAAAGGATGCTGTGAACGAGAAGGGCGTCATAGGCATGGCGGATACTCTCGTAAAGTCAGATAAAAAATACGACATAGTTGCAAAGAACCTTCTAGGCAACTTCATCGTCGTGGATAATATAGACAATGCAATAGCTCTGGCACGAAAATACAGGTTCACTCTCAGGATAGTGACCGTGGCGGGTGAAGCACTGAATCCGGGCGGAGCCATAGCCGGAGGTGCGTTCAGGAGCAGGAGCAATCTGCTCGGAAGAGGACGTGAGATAGAAGAGCTCACAGCCGATCTTAAGAAGAAGCTTGAAGAGAAGGACAGGATACTGCAGTCCATAGAGGAACTGAGAGACAGTAAGAGCAGCTTAAGGAACGAGATGCAGAGCATCGCCGATGTGATGCAGGAGGAGAGCTTGCGCCTCAATACGGCCAAGATGAACCTCAACATGGCAGAGGAGAAAAAGAACGAAAACTCTGCGGGAAGAGCCGGTATCGTCTCGGAGGTGGGCGATCTGGACAAGGAGATAGAGGATATCAGACGTCAGCTTAAAGAAAACGAGGACAAGCTGAAGCAGTCTGAAGACATGGAAAAGAACGCCGATGAAGAGGCTGCAAGACTGGATGCCCTTATCAAGCAGCTTACGGAGGAGTCGCTCACGCTTCGTAAGGAAGTGGGAGAGAACGAGCTGCGTATGGCGAAGTTCAGAGAGCAGCAGACCTATGCTTCTGAGAATATAGACAGAGTAGAGGGAGAGAATGCAAGGCTTAAGACGGATCTGCAGAATATAGAGGAGAACCTCAAAAAGAATGATGAGGATATCGTATTCAAGACAGACCAGATAAAGAGCCTGCAGGAGACACTGCTTTCAGCCGGCGACTACGACAAGGAAAAGCAGGATGAGATGAAGGCGCTGATGGCACAGCGTGACGAGGCTGCCAAGGTACAGAAGAGCCTCTTTGAAGACAGGGATGCGATCAACGAGAAGAAGGCGGCACTCGAAAGAGAGAAGATAAGACTCGAGAATCAGAAGGAGAAGCTGAACGAGAGCAGCGAGGGTCTCACCAAGTACATGTGGGATGAGTACAACCTGACACTCATAGCTTCAAGAGAGCTTAAAGACGAGACTCTGGGAGAACTTCCCGAGATGAGAAAAGACTCCGTAAGACTGAAGGCCGAGATCAGAAATCTCGGAGACGTCAATGTCGGAGCCATAGAAGAGTACAGGGAGCTTGCGGAAAGATACGAGTTCCTGACAAAGCAGAGGGATGACATCATCCATGCAGAAGAGGATCTGACTACGATCATCAATGAACTGACAGAGTCTATGAGAAAGCAGTTCACTGAGAAGTTCAATCAGATAGGCGAGCAGTTTGACAAGGTATTTGCCGAGATGTTCGGAGGCGGACACGGTAAGCTTACTCTCACGGACAATGAGGATGTGCTCGAAGCCGGTATCAATATCGAGGCGCACCCGCCCGGCAAGAAGCTGCAGAACATGCTGCAGCTGTCCGGAGGAGAGAAGGCGCTCACTGCCATAGCACTGCTGTTTGCGATACAGAATCTGAAGCCGTCGCCCTTCTGTCTGCTTGACGAGATAGAGGCAGCATTGGATGAAGCAAATGTGGAGCGTTTTGCTTCCTACCTGAAGCAGCTCACAGAGCATACGCAGTTCATAGTCATCACACACAGAAGAGGTACCATGAACAAGTGCGACCGCCTGTACGGTATCACCATGCAGGAAAAGGGTGTATCCACGCAGGTCGCAGTCAATCTCGAGGATGCCATGTGGGATGAGAAGAAGGAAGGCGCGTGATGGGATTCTTCAACAGGCTTTCTGATTTTTTCACAGGCTATGAAGAGATAGATGAGGAATTCTTCGAGGATCTGACCGACACCCTGATCATGGGTGATGTGGGCATGCAGACCGCTGAGGAGCTCGTAGATGAGCTTAAGGAAAGAGTAAGAAAAGAGCGTGTCAGCGACACTGAGGGAGCCAGGAAGGTCCTCACAAAGATAATGGAGGAGAAGCTTGAAGCTATATCCTCCGATACGGACTTTGAATTCGAAGATAAGAAATCAGTCGTGCTCGTGGTCGGAGTGAACGGCGTGGGCAAGACCACATCTGCAGGCAAGCTTGCCGCAAGATACAGAGCCCTTGGCAGGAAGGTGATGCTTGTGGCAGCGGATACCTTCAGGGCGGCAGCTATAGAGCAGCTTACCGCATGGGCCATGAAGACGGGCGCAGACATAGTTAAGGGAAGAGAAAACGGAGATCCGGGTTCTGTCATATATGATGCGATACAGTCTGCAAAGGCAAAGGACTATGACATGCTCATAGTGGATACGGCAGGCAGGCTTCATAACAAAAAGAACCTGATGAACGAGCTCGCAAAGATAAACCAGATCATAAAGACCGAATATCCGGAAGCCGTAAAGGAAACGCTGGTTGTCGTGGATGCTTCCACGGGACAGAATGCGAAGGAGCAGGCACGTGAATTCAAGGAAGTCACGGATGTATCGGGAGTGGTACTTACAAAGCTGGACGGCTCGGCAAAGGGCGGCATAGTCATAGCAATAGAGAACGAGCTTGCCATACCGGTGAAGTTCGTGGGCGTTGGTGAAGGAGTGAGTGACCTTAGAAGGTTTGATGTAGTCAAATATATGGAGAGATTGTATGGAGAGTAAGGAGTATCTGACACTTAAGGCGTTTGAAGAGGCAGCGGAGAAGGTAAGAGAGGTCACTCTTGATACCAAGCTTATATACAGCGACTATTTCTCGGCTGTAGCCGGAAACGGTAACAAGGTATATCTCAAGCCTGAGAATATGCAGAGAACGGGTGCGTATAAGATAAGGGGTGCATATTTCCGTATCAGCCGTATGAGCGATGAGGAAAGAGCAAAGGGAGTGATCACGGCATCTGCAGGCAACCATGCTCAGGGCGTGGCTTACGCGGCAAAGACATATGGAGTGAAAGCCGTCATAGTGATGCCGACAACGACTCCTCTTATAAAGGTGAACCGTACCAAGGCTCTCGGGGCAGAGGTGCTGCTGTACGGTGACATATATGACGAAGCATGTGAAAAAGCAATGGAGCTTGCGGAATCAGAGGGATACACTTTCGTACATCCTTTTGATGACGAGGGAGTGGCTACGGGTCAGGGCTCCATAGCATGGGAGATATTCAAGGAGCAGCCGCTGACGGACATGATCATGGTACCCGTAGGTGGCGGCGGACTCGCAACGGGAGTGGCCACATTGACGAAGCTTTTGCATCCCAATACGGAGGTCGTGGCTGTTGAGCCTGAGGGTGCAGCCTGTCTTAAGGCATCCATCGAAGCCAGAAGCGTGGTGACCCTTCCTTCGGTATCCACGATAGCGGACGGTACCGCGGTCAAGACACCCGGTGGAAAGATATTCCCGTATCTTAAGAAAAACCTTGATAGTGTCCTTACCGTACCCGATGAGGATCTTGTGGCATCTTTCCTCGATATGGTGGAGAATCACAAGATGGTGGTAGAGAATTCGGGGCTTCTTACAGTGGCAGCTCTTAAGCAGCTTAAATGCAAGAATAAGAAGATCGTATGCATACTTTCCGGAGGCAACATGGATGTCATCACCATGTCTTCCGTGGTGCAGCAGGGTCTGATACAAAGAGACAGGATATTCACCGTATCTGTACTGCTTCCCGATAAGCCGGGCCAGCTGCAGAAGGTGGCAGGCATCATAGCGCAGGAAAACGGCAACGTTATCAAGCTGGAGCACAACCAGTTCGTATCGACCAACAGGAATGCGGCAGTGGAGCTTCGTATCACACTCGAAGCCTTCGGAACCGAGCACAAAGAGAAGATACTCGACAGTCTGGAGAAGACCGGATACAAGCCGAAGATAGTCAGGACGACTCTGTAAGGCGGGTCGATGACAAAACAGGAGGCCGAGGACTATATATACGCTTCTTACATGAAGGCTCTGCCGTATCTGAGATACGATGAGCCGGACAGCAGGAAGAGACATCCTGAATATACGGCAGATATCATACGCAGGCTGTATAAGGGTACGGTATCTGCAGCTGTCACAGGGAGCAAGGGTAAGGGCAGCACAGCCTATATGCTGTCCGTCATATTGGACCATTACGGCATGAGCGGTCTGATGACCGGACCGCATATTGCTGATTTCAATGAGAGGTTCAGGGCAGGCGGCAGACTGATATCGGATAAGGAACTGGCCGATACCACAGAGGCATTAAGACCGATGTTTGACAAGGTTGCATCAGGACTTCAGCAGGGACAGTTCATCAGTCCCATCGGCGTGGAAACAGCCATCGCGGAGAGCTTCTTTTCTTCTTCAGGCACCAGATTTGACATATATGAATGCGGAAAAGGTGTGAGGTATGATGATGTGAAAAACATCCCCGTATCCTACGCCGTGATCAATACGATCTTTCTTGAGCATATAAGAGAGCTGGGAGGAAGCCTCGAGGAGATAGCAGCAGACAAGGCCTGTATCATCCGTAAGGGCATGAAGTGCGTATATTCCGGTGAGCAGGAAAAGAGCGTGGACGATATCCTTTCGGCAAAGGCTTTTGAGGAGGAAGTCCCGCTGAAAAGATACGGAAGGGATTTCCGGGCTTCGGATATAACCTATACAAAAGACGGCATGAGATGCAGCGTGGAAACATCCCGCAATAAATATGGTGATCTCTTCATACCTTTGATGGGAGCTCATCAGTGCAGGAATCTCGCTCTTGCGATAGCTGCAGCCGAAGATATGGCAGGAGATGCCTTCTGCGAAAAGGAAGAAGATATGACGGCCATGAGAAACG
>JAEEGO010000164.1 GCA_016280355.1 Lachnospiraceae bacterium
CCTGATGCCATAGGAGGAAGACATGACAGTAGATAAAAAAGAGGGCGCCGGAAAAGAACTGACATTGATGATATCCGGAAGGATAGACACAGACACTGCGGGAGAACTGAGGGAGATCATAGACGAGGTCCCTTCGGATGTATCGAAGCTTATCCTTGATTTCAGGGATGTGCCTTATATCAGCTCGGCCGGACTCAGGGAGCTCCTTGTCTGCAGGAAGAGATTTCAGGGAGATCGCCTTCTTATCACCAATGTCACAGAGGGAGCGATGCAGATATTCGAGGTCACGGGTTTTGATTCCATGCTGCCCATAGAAGCCATGCATGCTGATCTGTCTACGTATATAAATCTGTCGATCAAGGAGCTTCTGGCACGTATGGCAGGAGATGAGGGGGATCGTGTGGTGCTGAAAAGCGAACATGATGCTTATACCTGGTCCGATATAGACAAGGCTTCTCAGATCATGGCAGAGGATATGAGCCGGCTCGGGATAGGAAGAGGGACTCATGTCGGTATATGCGGGGCAAACTCGGTGAACTGGATACTCTCTTTCTTTGCCCTGCAGAAGCTCGGGGCTCTTGCGATGCTCATGAATCCGGCACAGAGCGCAGAGGAGATAGGACGTGTATGTGCCATAGGAGATATTGAGTATCTTTGCTACGGTGAGATGTCATCCGTAAAGGATGAAGAAGGATTCATGTCGGAGCTTAAGAACTTCGAGGGGTGCAGGATAAAGGCGTTTTATTCCATAAGGAATAATATCAACGTACGCCTGCGCTTTAACGAATATGAAAACCTGAGAGGGAAATTCGAGGGAAAAGTAGACCATGATACGCCCTGTGTCGTGATCTTTACTTCGGGATCCACGGGACACCCCAAGGGAGTCATCCTTTCTTCTTATAATCTCCTGAATGCCGCTTCGGTACAGGTGGGGATGCAGGATGTCACCTATGATGACAGGAGCCTTCTTATCGTGCCGCTCTTTCACATACTGGGACTTGTGGTGTGCTTCCTTCCGTGTGCCATGACCGGAGCCGAGCTTTTCATACCGGATGATATACGCACGGACACACTTATAAGGATCATGAAAAAGGAAAAGTGCACTCTGCTGCATTCCGTCCCGACAATGATAATCGCACTTATCAATAATAAGAGTTTTGAGGCGGAATCTTTTGCGAGCTTAAGGTGTACATTCCTTGCGGGAGCCGCGACATCGGAGAGTCAGCTTAAGATGTTCAGGGAGAAGCTTCCGAACGATCACTTCATGATAGGCTACGGACTCAGCGAGATGGCTCCGGTGAGCGTGACCCGGTATGAGGATACCGAGGAGCATATGATGCGCACCGTCGGAAAACCCATTGATAATATAAAGATAAAAATACAGAACAGGGATACCGGAGAGGATATGCCTGTCGGAGAGAGCGGAGAGATACTGATACAGGGCTTCAATCTGATGACAGGATACTACAAGCTACCGATCGAGGAACAGGCGATCGATGAGAACGGCTGGCTGCATACGGGGGACATGGGCTCTCTCGACGAGGAGGGATATCTCACTCTGTCGGGAAGATATAAGGAGCTTATCATCAGAGGCGGAGAGAATATAATGCCTCAGGAGGTGGCCGATGCCGTAAGTGCACTGGAAGGGGTCAAAGACGCCAAGGTGGTCGGGGTGCCGAGCGACTTCTTCGGCGAGGAAGTATGTGCCTGCATATGTCCTGACGGCAGTATGCCGTTTAATGAAGAGCAGGCCAGAGTGAAGCTTAAGGAAAAACTCGCAAAATACAAAATACCTTCATATTTTCTGATCTATGACAGACTGCCGACTCTTGCCACAGGCAAGGTGGATATGGTAGCTCTGAAGAAGGATGCGGCAAAGAGGATCCTGTCTGCCGACAGATAAATACCTTTTGACCATAACCACATATGACTGTATAATATATAAGCTGTTTTTTGATATAACGGGTAAGTCCGTGCATCGGGAGGTAGTATGGCTAAAGTTGGTATCGTCATGGGGTCGGACTCGGATATCAAGGTGATGTCCAAGGCGGCCGAAGTACTTGATGGATTTGAGATCGAATATGACATGCAGATCATTTCTGCCCACAGGGAGCCGGATGAGCTCATAGAGTGGTGCAGGAAGGCAAGAGAGAATGACATCCGTGTGATCATAGCGGGTGCAGGTATGGCAGCGGCTCTGCCGGGGATGTGTGCAGCTCTCTTTGAAGGTCCTGTCATAGGTGTGCCGCTGTCAGCAAAGGTGCTGGACGGCATGGATGCGCTGTACTCGATGCTTCAGATGCCGCCGGGAGTGCCGGTGGCTACCGTGGCAATAGACGGAGCCAAGAATGCGGGAATACTCGCGGCTCAGATACTGGCTTCGGGAGACGGAGCGGAAGCTGAAAAGACAGCGGAAAAGCTCGCAACATATAAAAAGGAAATGAAGGAAGGCGTGATGGAAAAAAACGCCAGGCTACAGAAAACCGGGTATAAAGGATACGGAGAAAAATGATGGATTATAAATCTTCCGGAGTGGATATAGAAGCAGGTTACAGATCTGTAGAGCTGATAAAGGACTATGTGAAGTCAACGAACCGTGCAGAAGTGCTCGGAGGTCTCGGAGGCTTTTCGGGTGCTTTCAGCCTGAAGGGAATAAAGGATATGGATGATCCGGTCCTGCTTTCGGGAACGGACGGGGTAGGCACCAAGATAAAGCTTGCCTTCATCATGGATAAGCATGACACGATAGGCATAGACTGCGTGGCAATGTGCGTGAATGATGTGGCATGTGCAGGCGGTGAGCCGCTTTACTTTCTTGATTACATAGCATGCGGCAAGAACTATCCGGAGAAGATAGCTGCCATAGTAAAGGGAGTGGCGGAAGGCTGCAAACAGGCCGGAGCCGCACTGATAGGAGGAGAGACTGCCGAGCATCCGGGACTGATGCCTGAGGATGAGTATGATCTCGCAGGCTTTGCCGTAGGCGTGGCAGACAGGAAGGATATTATAGACGGAAGCTCGATAAAAGCCGGAGATGCTCTCGTGGGTATAGCTTCATCGGGAGTGCACTCCAACGGCTTCTCTATGATACGAAGGATATTCAGGATGGATGAGCAGTCACTGTCGAGATACTATGACGATCTCGGGTGCTCACTTGGAGAGGCCCTGCTGAAACCCACCATAATATATGTAAAGGCTCTGAAGGAGCTGAAGCAGGCAGGAATAAAGGTGAAGGGATGCTCGCATATCACGGGCGGAGGCTTCTATGAGAATATACCCAGGATGCTGCCGGACGGCGTGAGAGCAAGGGTCAGGAGAGATTCCTTTGAAGTACCTCCGATACTCAGACTGACACAGGCTGAGGGCAAGGTCGAGGATCATATGATGTACAACACCTACAACATGGGTCTTGGCATGGTACTCGCAGTGGACAGCACAGATGCGGATGCCGCAGTACGTGCGATAGAGAAGGCCGGAGAAAAGGCATATATCGTCGGAGAGACGGTATCCGGTGAAAAGGACGTAGAGATATGCTGAAGATAGCCGTACTTGTATCCGGCGGCGGCACGAACCTGCAGGCGATAATAGATGCCCTGGCAGAAGGCCGTATAACCAATGCTAAGATCGTACGGGTGATAAGCAATAAAAAGGATGCATATGCGCTTGAAAGAGCGCAGAAGGCGGGGATACCCGCACAGACGGTCTGCAGGAGCGACCATCCCGATAAGGAGAGCTTCGACGGAGCACTTATAAAGGCTATAGATGATGCAGGAGCGGATCTTGTGGTGCTCGCAGGATTTCTTGTGGTACTGCCCGGGGAGCTTACGGAGAAGTATGCGGGCAGGATCATCAACATACATCCCTCGCTCATACCGTCTTTTTGCGGCAAGGGATATTACGGACTGAAGGTGCATGAGGAAGCACTGAAAAGAGGAGTGAAGGTCACAGGGGCCACGGTGCATTTCGTGGATGCCGGATGCGACACAGGGCCCATCATCATGCAGAAAGCCGTATGTATAGAGGATAATGATACGCCCGAGGTATTACAGAAGCGTGTGATGGAACAGGCGGAATGGGTAATACTTCCCGAGGCCATAGATGATATAGCTAACGGACGGATAGCAGTTGACAGTTCAGGCAGAGTGGTACGGAAGGGGAAATAAGCACATGAATGTTTTGATAGTAGGCGGAGGAGGCAGAGAGCACGCGATAGCTTATGCCGTATCCAAAAGCCCTAAAGTAGACAAGCTTTACTGTGTGCCGGGAAATGCCGGGATAGCAGGACTGGCCGAGTGTGTGGATATAAAGGTCATGGAGTTTGAAGAGGTCGCAAGATTTGCTAAGAAGATAAAGGCGGATCTTGTGATAGTGGGACCTGATGATCCTCTGGCAGGCGGTATCGTGGATGTCCTTGAGAAAGCAGGACTCCGTGTATTCGGACCTGCGAAGAATGCAGCCATACTCGAAGGCAGCAAGGCATTCTCCAAGGATCTGATGAAGAAATACAATATACCTACGGCACAGTATGAGGTGTTTGACAAAGCTGCAGATGCGCTTAAGTATCTTGACAGCGCAAAGCTTCCGATCGTGCTCAAGGCAGACGGTCTCGCACTGGGCAAGGGTGTGCTCATATGCAACACTCTGGAAGAGGCAAGGACCGGCGTAAAGGAGATAATGCTCGACAAGAAATTCGGGACTGCCGGCAACAAGCTCGTGATAGAGGAATATATGACGGGCCGCGAGGTATCTGTGCTTACCTTCTGTGACGGCAAGACGATAAAGGTGATGAGCTCTGCCCAGGACCACAAGAGGGCAGGAGACGGTGACACCGGTCTCAATACCGGAGGAATGGGAACATTCTCACCTTCACCTTTCTATACGAAGAAGATAGATGATTACTGCAGGAAGAATATATTCAAACCCACTGTGGAAGCAATGGCTGCCGAGGGCAGGCCTTTCAAGGGCGTGATATTCTTCGGACTGATGCTCACGGAAGACGGACCGAAGGTGCTGGAATACAATGCGAGGTTCGGCGATCCGGAGGCACAGGTGGTATTGCCACGCATGAAAAATGATATAATAGACGTCATGGAAGCCTGCGTTGACGGCACTCTGGGCAAGATCAAGCTGGAGTTTGAGGACAACGCGGCGGTCTGCGTGATGCTGGCTTCAAAGGGATATCCGGAGAAATACGAGAGAGGATATCTGATCGATGGACTTGAAAACTTCGATGGAAAAGACGGATACTATGTGTTCCATTCGGGAACAAAAAAGAAAGGCAAAGGTATAGTGACGAACGGCGGAAGAGTGCTGGGTGTCACGGCCAAGGGAGCCACTCTGAGGGAGGCGAGAGAAAATGCATATAAGGCTACCGAGTGGATCAGCTTTGATAATAAATATTTCAGACATGATATAGGTAAGGCAATAGACGAAGCATAGGATGAGGAGAAACGGAAAGATGAGATTACAGAGGTTGGCAAGAAAACTTACAGTCATAGCGGTCACCGCAGCACTTATGTGCTCGTCGGTAATGACTACACCGGTATTTGCGGATGAGAACGTGGAAGAGGCACCGGCCGGAGAAGAAGGTGTCGAGGGCGCAGAGGGCGCAGAGCTTCCCGAAGGTGAGATACCCGAAGAGGGCGGCGAGGCAGCAGTTGCTGCTGATGCGGTCACACCGGGCTCCATCATGGCAAACAACGGTATGTATATAGCGAACACATTCCCCGATTCATATCTGCCTTCCGGCTTCAGGAAGCAGACGGTGGCATACCAGGGACAGAATGTAGATCTGGCATATATGGATGCTTCAGGCGGAGCAGTGACTCTTGCATATCTTACCGATGCTTCGGGATCATTCGGTGATTTCTATCTGTGCGATACGGCTACCGCATCGATGTCAGACTATGTAAGATTTGAGGGCGGCAATGACAGGTTCCTTATAGTGCTCAATCCCTCAGGCGGCGTATCGGTACCTGACGGTTTCGTGCCGGCATCTCTTACGGTGAACGGCAAGTCAGTCTCTGCATGGGTATATTCAGAGGATGCCGGAGATTCATCAAAAGATAAAAAGAAGAACGATAAAGACAAGGATGAAGATAAGGACGAAGACAAGGACGAGGATAAAGACAAGGATAAGAAGGGCGGACTGCTCGGCTTGTTCGGAAGCCTTGCACCTGTAAAGGCATATGCAGGCGAGCTCGATCTGGGAGTGGGTGCCGGTGCCGAGACCGGAATGCCTGAAGGGGGAGAAGCCGTACCGGCTGATCCTTCGCTGACAGCTGACCCTGCAGCAGCAGTAGATCCTGCAGCAACTGTGGATCCTGCAGCAACTGTGGATCCTGCAGCGACAGTAGATCCCGCAGCAGTGGCCGGAACCGATACAGCTCCTGCCGATGCCGGATCAGTCGATCTTTCCACGACGTCACAGGTCGCAGGAGGAGAGGCTTCACCTGCGGACTTCTTCCTGATCTACGGTATGGACCAGAGCGGCAATCAGGGATTCTATCTCTTTGATTCCGTCGGACAGACTTATCAGAGATATGTGGCTTTGAGTGCAGGCGAGTCGGACGAGCTCGCTGCAGCAAAGAAGAGTGCGAGAACGAGACTTTTCATCATATGCGGTCTTGCGGTACTGGCACTTGTGCTTCTCATAATAGTGATCAATACGGCTCTTTCAGGCAGGAGGGGTGATGATGATTACTATGACTATGATGATGACTATGAAGAGATGAAGCGCAGGGTGGAGAAGAAGTCCAAGCGCAGCAGCGGCGGATCGCGAAAGAACAACGATTATGATGATGATTACTATGATGATGACTACGATGATGAAGAGGAAGAGGACGTAAAGGTATACGATAAGAAGCCCAAGCGCAGCCAGCGCAGGAGCGCCGACGATGAGGATGATTACTTCGGAGGCGGGGCAGCGGATCCGGGACTGCAGCCGAGGAGGAAGGCACCGGCGCAGGATATAGACCTCGACGACGACTTCAGCTTCGACTTTATAAAGAAGTAAATTGTAATGCGCCCTCTGCTGACATGTTTTTTCAACGCGGCTACATCTTACTAGACTCGCTCGTTTGCTTATAACATGGGGCTTCTAAGGCGTACCACCAGCGAAGCCCCATTGGCGCAAAGGAGCTCGCCAAGTAAGATGTGCTTAATTGCTCTGAAAAAACATGATCAGATAGAGGGCTTTAATAAAGCTCAAAATGACGGATAAGGTTATGAGTCAGACGAGAGTAGATATTGCTATAATAGGGACAGGACCGGCCGGAGTGTCGGCGGCACTTACGGCGAAGATCAGGAACAAGAGTGTGCTGCTCTTCGGAAAGAAGGAACTGTCAGGCAAAGTAATAAAGAGCCATACCATACTGAACTATCCGGGACTGCCGGAGGTGTCGGGAGAGGATATGGCAAAAGCCATGAAGGATCACCTGGACCGTATGGGGATAGAGATCACGGAGGAGCAGGTGACCAATGTATATGCGATGGGAGAGTACTTCGCTATACAGGGTGCAAAGAATATGTATGAAGCCTCGTCCGTGATACTTGCAACGGGTGTCATGCCGGGCAAGCTGCTTCCGGGAGAGGAAGCAAACCTCGGAAGGGGCGTGAGCTACTGTGCCACATGCGATGCGGCTCTGTATAAGGGAAAGGAAGCCACTGTGCTCGGGTATTCACCCAAGGAAGAGGAAGAGGCGGAGTTTCTGGCAGAGGTGGCCGACAGGGTATATTATGTGCCGGTGTACTCCGAGGAACCCGGGATATCGGCAGACAATATAGAGATAATAAAGGGTACGCCCAAAGAAATACGCAGAGAGGATAATAAGAGCATACTTGTGCTGGGTGACAGGGAAATAGCGTCGGACGGCATATTCGTGCTAAGAGATGCGGTGTCTCCGGGACAGCTCGTGCCGGGACTTGAGACAGAGGGCGCACATATCATAACGGACAGGGATATGTCCACGAGCATAAAGGGACTGTATGCGGCAGGTGATATCACCGGTACACCGTATCAGGACGCAAAGGCAGTAGGAGAAGGCAATGTGGCTGCCATATCGGCAGTCGGATATCTGGCTTCGATCAAAGCACAGAAGGAGGTATGAGCTATGGTAAATGTGGTCGGTTCAGACAAGTGGTCTGAAGTAGAGGCGCAGGACGTTGCGGTAGTGGATTTCAACGCTACATGGTGCGGACCCTGCAAGATGATGGCACCGGTGCTCGAAGAGCTTTCGGCTGACTATGAAGGCAAGGTAGCTTTCTATGCGATAGATGTGGATGAAAACCCGGATCTCGCACAGAAGTTTTCGGTCATGAGCATACCGAATCTGGTACTGCTTAAGAAAGGAGAGCTGGCTGACAGTTCAGTGGGATTTGTACCGAAGGAGGCTCTGAAGGCCTGGGTGGACAAGAATCTCTGAATTAATACCTGCCAAGTTTGATCTTGAGTATCCTGCGGAGTGAATCGTCGATTCGCTCCGTTTCTATTTTGCCTGAAGATGCTGCGGAGAGGACCGCATTATAGGCTTCATGGAAATCTGCCGGCATGAGTATGATATCAGCACCGGCATTTATAGCAGTCACTGCGGCTTCTCCGGGATCCGGATAGAGCTCGGTGACGGCATTCATATTGAAGGCATCGGTTATTATCACGCCTTCGAATCCGAGGTCTTCCCTCAGGATCTCGGTGAGCATCACGTGTGACAGACTGGTAGGCACATCATCTCCGGTGACTGCCGGGCAGGATATGTGTGAAGCCATGATCATGCGTGCTCCGCTTGTGACGGCATTCTGAAAAGGTATAAGGTCGGAAGAGTACAGATCCTCTCTCGATTTATCCTGTGATACTGTTGATGAATGGGTGTCGCCTGCGATACTGCCGTGTCCGGGAAAGTGCTTGAAGCAGGCAGTGACGCCGTTGTCCTGCAGACCCGATGCGTACTGCCAGGAAAGCTCGGATACCACCTCGGGATCGGAGCCGAAGGAGCGGTCACCTATCACCTCGTTCTTTGATTCACCGAGGACATCGGCGACCGGGGCAAGGTCAAGGTTGAAGCCGAGATCAGTCATGTATTTGCCGATCGTCTCGCCTGCCTCGTAAGCTTTTTCGGGATCCTTCGTCTTGCCTATCGTGGACATGGAAGCGACTTTATCGACGCCGAAGCTTTCGTTGGATGCAATGCGGGTGACACGTCCGCCTTCTTCATCTGTAGCAAGGAACGGTGTCAGGCCGCAGGTGTTTTCGATATAGGATCTGGTGTTTGCGAGCATCTCTTTGGTCTGATCGGGGTCTTCGAAGTTCTGTGCGAAGTAGATCAGACCGCCCACGGGATACTCAGACAGCGCGTTCTGTGTGGTCTCACCCGCGCGCGTCACCACGTCAGTACCGGTGATCTGCTCGGGCGTTACGATGAAGAGCTGGGCAATCTTTTCTTCGAGAGCAAGGGAAGCTACTATATTCTCTATCTCTTCATCCGTATCATCGACGACTACATTTTCGGACACCTCGTTTTCCGAAAGAACGGATGTGTCCACATCAGCGTATCCGTCGTCTATCTTCTCTTTTTCTTTCTTTATCCAGATGTCTCCGCTTTCCGATGGCGCTTCTGAAGGCACCTCGGTGACAGCCTCTGTGGCAGCGGGTTTCTTCGCAAAGATATCGGTCTTGTGCAGCAGATAGTCTATACCAAAGAAAGCGCCCACTCCTATGAGGGCGATCACAAGTATAGTGAGCACAAAGGCAAATATCCGCTGTATGACTACTCTGTTATGGCGTTTTCTCTTATCCATGACCCATATATTGTATTAAATATAAGAAAAAAGTCAATATATGGGAGAGATATCTGCTATAATATGAAAAGTGTTGTATAATCAATGAGCAGGAGATAAAGATATGAGGATCGGACAGGGATATGATGTGCACAGGCTGACAGAGGGCAGGAAGCTCATCATCGGCGGAGTGGACATACCCTATGAAAAAGGGCTTTTGGGGCATTCCGATGCGGATGTGCTGCTGCACGCTGTGATGGATGCACTGCTCGGGGCTGCGGCACTCGGTGATATAGGAAAACACTTTCCGGACACGGATGAGAAATACAAAGGCGCAGACAGCATGAAGCTGCTAGAGGCAGTCGGAGAGATGCTAGAAGAGCGCATGTTCTTCATAGAGAATATAGATGCCACTATCATAGCCCAGGCGCCGAAGATGAGGCCCTACATAGAAGAGATGCGAAGCAATATAGCAGGGACTTTAGGTATAGATACGGATCAGGTCAATGTGAAAGCAACGACGGAGGAACATCTCGGCTTCACGGGAAGAGAAGAAGGCATTGCGGCATCTGCCGTATGCATACTGGCAACACCTGAAGAATGCGCAGCTCCGATGGAAGCATCGTGCTGTGCGAAGGCTGCGGGATGTCCGAACCGTACGGGGAGATAAAGGAGGAGAGGAATGGCAAACGAATTTGCTGACAACAAGAACATCATGATACTGGATCATCCGCTGATCCAGCATAAGATAACAAGACTGAGGGACAAGAACACGGGTACTGCCGAATTCCGCAAGCTTGTCAACGAGATAGCAATGCTTATGGGCTATGAGGCTCTCCGTGATCTGGAGCTTACGGACATAGATGTGGAGACGCCGATAGAAAAGTGCAAGTCTCCTGTGATAGCGGGAAGAAAGCAGGCTATAATCCCCATACTCAGAGCGGGGCTTGGCATGACAGACGGCATACTGGCTCTGCTTCCCACGGCGAAGGTCGGACATATAGGAATGTACAGGGATGAGGAGACACATATACCGCATTCGTACTACTGCAAGCTGCCGGATCCTATCAGTGAGCGCAGCATAATAGTGACCGATCCCATGCTTGCTACAGGCGGATCGGCTGTGGATGCTATCAGGTTCATAAAGGACAGGGGCGGAAGGAAGATCAAGTTCATGTGCATCATAGCTGCACCTGAGGGACTGAGGACTCTGGCAGAGGCTCATCCGGATGTGAACATATATGTGGGACACCTTGACAGGGAGCTGAACGAGAACGCCTACATATGTCCGGGACTCGGAGACGCCGGAGACCGGATCTTCGGCACAAAATAGAAGATATAAGATAAATAGTACCGCGGTCTTCGGACCGCGGTTTTTATATGTAGTATGCAGCGCAGATTATTTGACTATATATAGTGGATGCTGTATACTATTTAATATTTTTGTAACAATAAAGGAGCGAGATGGCTACAGGAAGGCGCAGTAGCAGCAACAGAAGATCCGGACTGGGTAATTATGAGGAGTATAACGGGTTCGGAGAATTCAACAGAGACAGCTACGTAGGCTTTGACGACGATGACGTCAAAAGAAGATACAGTGATTATATAGAGTTCAGTGATGATGATCTGCCGGATGACAGGGATGATGGCAGATCTTATGACGAACCCGACTTTGATACATATGATAACTACGACAGATACGGCGACTCATACGATGACGAGTATTATGACGAGTATGAGGATGACGAAGAAGACGTATACGACGACGATGATGACTATTACTATGATGAGCCTGTAAGACGCAGAAGCTCAGCCGGCAGCAGCCGTGACAGACGCAGCAGCGGCAGAGAGCGCAGCGGAAGGGACCGCGGAGGAAAGAGCAGCCGCAGCGGGCGCGGACAGACAAAGTCAGACAGCAGATCCTCCCGTGGCGGAAGACCCCAGACATCGAGGGGGAAGGATCAGAGAAAGGGCAAAAACGGAAAGCCCAAAAAGAAGAGCAAGGCAGGTCTTTTTATTATCGAGATCCTGATCTTTCTGCTTCTTCTCGGAGCATTGTTCTTCGTACTCAAGTGGGATACCGTCGAGAAGGTAGATCTCAAGGAGAGTGAGATCTATATAAACGAGGAACTCAAGCAGGCTCTGGACGGAGGCGGTACCGTTACCGAGACCGGTGAGCCCACACCCAACTGGGGTATGGAAGGCTACAAGAATATAGCGCTTTTCGGAGTGGACGCCGGAGGAACGAGATCCGATACGATCATCGTAGCTTCCATCAATGAGAAAACAAAAGACGTAAAGCTCTGCTCGGTATACAGAGATACATATCTTAATATCGACAGCATGACAAATCCGGTATATAACAAGGCAAACTCAGCATATGCAAAGGGCGGCCCCGAGCAGGCCATCAGGATGCTCAACATGAACCTCGACATGAACGTGGACGACTTCATGACGGTCGACTTTGCCGCACTCGAGGATGTGATAGACGATCTCGGAGGAGTGGAGATCAACGTCCAGCCTGAGGAGATCTATTACATAAACGATTATCAGTTCAGTATCGTCATGGGACTGGGCGGCCCGAAGGAGGGCAAGATAACAAATCCCAGAAACTTCATATCCGTCACGGAGCCGGGTCCTCAGACGCTCAACGGCCTGCAGGCTACGGCATACTGCCGTATCAGATATACCGCAGGCTCTGATTTCAGACGTACCGAGAGGCAGAGAGAGGTCATCTCACAGATCGTGAACAAGGCAAAGCACGCTTCGCCCGCCCAGCTCAATAAGGTGCTGGATGATGTGCTGCCGAGGATAAAGACAAGCTTCTCCGCAGCAGAGCTCGGAAAATATGCCATGGATATAAAGTCATATAATATCGTGGAGTCAAAGGGCTTCCCGTTTGAGAATGTCACAGGAAAGATCAACAAGCAGTCCATGGTCGTACCCACGACGCTTGCTTCAAACGTGAACGAGATGCATACCTTCCTGTTCGGGGTGACCGAATATGCGCCGTCATCTGCGGTGCAGGAGATATCGGATCATATAGAGTCTGACAGGACCAAGAGCGGACTGTGATATGGAAAAAACGGCTGATGTAGTGATCCTGACCTATAAGCCGTCGCCCCTCTTTCTTGATATCATCGACAGACTGGAGGGACAGACTCAGAGGCCTGACAGGATAATAGTAATGAATACCGGACAGGAGCATATGGACAGGCTCCTTTCGGAGCATCCGGACAGGCTGGACAGATACGATAATATAGATATCCATCATATTTCAAAGGATGGATTTGATCATGGCGGTACAAGGAAGAGCGCAGCTGGGTATTCCGATGCCGCCTTTCTGATATATATGACCCAGGATGCCCTGCCGGCGGATGATCACCTGATCGAGCAGCTTACGGCTCCCTTTGATACGGATGACAGCGTTGCCGTATCGTATGCAAGGCAGCTGCCGTATGAGACGGCTTCTCCCATAGAGAAGTACAACAGGAGCTTTAATTATCCGGACGGTGACAGGAAGAAGACAAAGGACGACATACCTACACTCGGCATAAAGGCTTTCTTCTGCTCCGATGTATGTGCGTGCTACAGAAGGGACATATATGACAGGCTCGGAGGGCATATAGAGCGCACGGTCTTCAATGAAGACATGATCTATGCCAGAGGTGCATTGGATGCCGGATATAGTATATACTATGCATCGAAGGCAAAGGTGTATCACAGTCATGATTACACACCGGCGCAGCAGTATCGGCGCAACGTGGACCTGGGAAGGTCGCAGGCCGAGCACCCGGAGGTCTTCGGCGGGATCACATCCTACGGAGAGGGAAAGAAACTGGTAAAGGGCTGTACGGCCCATCTGATAAAGAACGGATACTGGTATTTGATACCTGCTTTTATAGCGCAGTGTGCGGGCAGGTATCTCGGATACAGGAAAGGAAGAAAGGTATAAGAGTATGTGTGGGATAGTAGGTTATATCGGTCGTGAACAGGCAGCTCCCGTAATACTGGACGGACTCGCAAAGCTGGAATACAGGGGATATGATTCCGCAGGCATGGCGATCTATGATGGCAATAAGCTCAGTGTTGTAAAGACCGCAGGAAGGCTGAAGGCACTGCAGGAGCTCACTCATGACGGAGAGACGATGCCGGGATGCGTAGGCATAGGACATACCAGATGGGCTACACACGGACAGCCTACAGACGAGAACGCACATCCTCATTTCAATAAAGAGGAGACAATAGCCGTAGTCCACAACGGTATCATAGAGAACTACCGCCAGATCAAGGATAAGCTGCTCAAGAGAGGCTATGAATTCAGATCGGAGACCGATACCGAGGTACTCGTACAGCTCATAGACTATTATTATAAGGGCAATCCGCTCGAAGCGATCACGAAGGTGATGCACAGGGTGGAGGGATCATATGCGCTCGGTATCGTATTCGCGGAGCATCCCGAGAATGTATATGCAGTCAGAAAAGACAGCCCCCTGATAGTTGGCAAGAGCGCGAACGGCAGCTTCATAGCTTCCGACGTACCCGC
>JAEEGO010000165.1 GCA_016280355.1 Lachnospiraceae bacterium
ATAACATCCGCTGATGAATCAGCAAGTATCCCTGCATCAGAGGCTATGATATTAAGAGCATCGGCATCTATCACTATGGGTACTCCTGCATTCTCTAAAGTATATGCCAGTATCTCTCTTGCACTGTCTGACTTTGAAAGTCCGGGCCCTATAGCAACGGTATCACACCATGAAAAAGCCTCATCCAAAGCCTTGCACCCTGCCGCATCAAGCTTCTTCTCTCCGTTGTAGGTAGTCACTATGGCTTCAGGCAGAGCGGTCTGCACGATCTGTCTGTTGCTCTCATCGGTATAGACCATGACCATCCCGGATCCCGAGCGGAGTGCCGCCTCTGCGCAGAGTATCGCAGCTCCTGCCATCCCTTTCGATCCTGCTATGATGAGTATCTTTCCGTACGATCCCTTGTTTGTATACGGGCTTCTGGCCGGAAGGCTGATCTCCCTGTCATGGAAGATATGTATGTCAGCTCTTTCATCAAGTACGGACTCGGGTATGCCGATATCCTTGAGCACTACCTCTCCCGAATACATTGCACCGGGAAACAGCAGATGTCCCGCCTTGAAAGCTGCGAACGCAACAGTGGTATCGGCCATTACCGCAGCTCCCATAAGCTGTCCCGTTCCTGCCTCCACACCCGACGGGATATCCAAAGCTATGACCATGGCTCCCATCCTGTGGCATTCATTGATATAGTCTACAGCCTTTTCATACACGCCCTCGATCGGTCGGTTAAGAGATATACCGAACATGGCATCTATGATAAGATCGTATCTTTCAGCAGGTATGTCATCAAGCATCGTGATATCAGGATAGATCTTCTGCAGGATATTAAGCTGCTCTGCAGCTCCTTCGGATCTTTTGTTCCTGTCACCGGGCAATAATAAAGACGGCCTTATATCTCTTTCACACATGATACGTGCAAGGGCTATACCGTCTCCTCCGTTGTTACCCGGGCCACAGACTATGAGGGTCCTGAGTGTCTTCACATCAGCAAGCTCATTTATCACACTGTATGCACTGAGTGCCGCTCTCTCCATGAGTACGGCCTGTCCCAGTCCGAGCTCCTGCTGTGTGAAACTGTCTGCATCAGCCATCTGCTTTGCATTAAGTACAGGTATCATTATTCTCCACCCCCGGAAATAATCCTTTGCTCAGCTCTTTCTCTTGCTTCATCAGCCCTCTTCTTTTCAGCCTTCGCTTCGGCAGCCTCCATCAGCTGTTTCTTCTTTGCCTCCACGTCATACTTTATATCAAAGAGGTTTATCACATCAGACCCGAAGATATCATTCATGTAGGTATAAAGCTCAACGTTCTTTACTTCCATCTGCTGCTTTTTGATGATATTGCGCTTGAGTTCCATCCTCATGGACTTGATCCATGCGCTAATATCCTCTATATCCTCGGTGTTTGACAGGAATTCGTCATAACAGATCTCCATGGACAGGAGCATGAGTTTGAAATTCTCCTCATCTATCATCTTCGGAAGATCGAGCATATCATCATCATACTTGGCTATTCTTTCATTGACCTGATCTATGAGTCTCTTGCTCTCGGCTATCTTCTTCTGATGAGAGGGATCCGGTGCCTGACCTTCCTCGGGCATATTTGCGACTATCTCAGCCATGAGATTGTTCTTTATCTTCTTCAGATCCTTCACCTCATTGGTGACCCTGCCCTGTTCTTTCAAAAGGTCATTAATACGACCCTCGAGCCTTTTCATTTCGGGAGTCATATTCTTCTCGAACAACCTGTACCACTTATTGTCGAGAGTCAGTATGGGGATCTTTTTTCCCTTTAATACATTCTGGAATTCGTCCTTAGCCATACATAATGATTATACCATACTCACTGACAGCTGTACCAATGCATTGACCGCAAGTTTCCAAACCCGTATAATTGTTACGTTTCTGCATTACTGAAATAGCACGCAACGTGCGGAGGATCATATGGAAAAGATATTAATGAAAACCCCTTTGGTGGAAATGGACGGGGATGAGATGACAAGGATCATCTGGCAGTACATAAAGGATGACCTCATCCTCCCTTTCGTCGACCTGAAAACGGAATACTACGATCTCGGAATGAAGCACAGGGATGATACGGACGATCAGGTCACAATAGACTCTGCCAATGCAACTCTTAAATACGGTGTGGCTGTAAAATGTGCAACCATCACACCCAATCAGAAGCGCGTTGAAGAATATGACCTGAAGAAGATGTACAAGAGTCCGAACGGTACGATAAGAGCTATCCTCGACGGCACAGTATTCCGTGCCCCCATCTCGGTAAAGGGTATAGAGCCAAATGTAAGGACATGGAAGAAGCCCATCACTCTTGCCCGTCATGCTTACGGCGATGTATATAAGGACACTGAGATAAGAGTAGAAGGTGCCGGCAAGGCCGAGCTTGTATTCACCGCAGCAGACGGTACCGAAACCCGTAAGACTGTTTTTGAATTTGAAGGTCCCGGTGTACTCCAGTCCATGTATAACGTGGATGCATCGATAGAATCCTTTGCACATACCTGCTTCGAATATGCCCTTTCAACAAAGCAGGATCTCTGGTTTGCATCCAAGGATACCATATCAAAGAAATACGACGGACAGTTCAGGGACATCTTCCAGAATATGTACGACAGCGAATATAAGGATCGCTTTGAAAAAGAAGGTATCACATATTTCTATACGCTGATAGATGATGCCGTAGCCCGTGTGATGAAATCAGAGGGTGGCTTCATCTGGGCCTGCAAGAACTACGACGGCGATGTGATGAGCGATATGGTAAGCTCAGCCTGCGGATCTCTGGCACTCATGACTTCAGTACTCGTTTCACCCAAGGGCGTGTATGAATACGAAGCTGCTCACGGTACAGTACAGAGGCACTACTACAAGCATCTGAACGGTGAAGAGACATCCACTAACTCAGTAGCTACTATCTTCGCATGGAGCGGTGCATTGAGAAAGCGCGGCGAGTTTGATGACCTCCCCGCTCTCATCGACTATGCAGACAAACTCGAGAAGGCTACTCTTGATACTATAGAAGAAGGCTTCATGACCAAGGATCTCGTAGCTCTTACCACCATGAAGGATGTAACTGTATGCAATACAAGGGAGTTTATCAAACAGATAGCAAAACGCCTTGAAAAGATACTCTAATCAGACTGCAGGGCATCCCATTCTTCATAAAGCTGTTCCAGTGCAGTATTAAGCTCATCGGCTTCTCTTGAAAGCGCGGTGAGCTTTTCTACGTCAGAAGCAATGGCAGGATCGGACATTTCATCATTGATCTCTTCTATCCTGCCTTCTATGCCGGATATCTCCTCTTCGATCTTACTGATCCTGTTCTGTCTCTTCCTCTTCTCTGCTTCAAGAGCCTTCTGCTCCTGCCATGAAAGCTTGGCTTCGCTGACATCCGTCCTGATCTCCCCTCTCTCTTCGGAGACGGTATCTGACTCACTGCGTTTTTCAATATAGTAATCATAATTACCGACATAGCTTGTGAAGCATCCGCCCTCAAGAGCAAGTATCCTTGTAGCCGTCCTGTTTATGAAATATCTGTCATGAGAGACGTAAAGCACCGTACCCTCGTATTCGCAGAGGGCATTCTCCAGTATTTCCTTGGATGTGATATCCAGATGGTTCGTTGGCTCGTCAAGTATAAGGAAGTTTGCGTTGCCGAGCATAAGCTTTGCAAGTGAAAGCCTACCCCTCTCGCCTCCTGAAAGTGCAGAAACCTGTTTGAATACATCATCTCCGCAGAAAAGGAACGACGCCAGCGTATTTCTAATCTTCGTATTGTCCATCATGGGAAAGTCGTCAGATATCTCCTGAAAGAGTGTCTTCTCAGGATGAAGCACCTGATGTTCCTGATCATAATACCCCGGCTTTACATTGACTCCGAGCTTAAATGATCCAGCATCTGCATTCACGTTTCCGGTTATGATCTTAAGAAGAGTTGTCTTGCCGGTGCCGTTATCTCCTATCACGGCTACACGTTCACCGCGTCTGATATCAAAGGAAACTCCGGAAAACAGCTCATTTCCGTCATATGACTTTGAAAGAGAGGATACAGCCAGCACATCCCTGCCTGAAACAATGGAAGGTGTGATCTTAAGCTTCATTGCGTCATCTATATCTGTCGGCTTGTCGATACGCTCTATCTTATCAAGCATCTTCTCGCGGGACTCTGCCCTCTTTATTGACTTTTCCCTGTTGAATGATTTCAGCTTGTCAATGACCTGCTCCTGATGCGCTATCTCCGCCTGCTGGTTAAGATACGCCTTCATCTGAGCATCTCTCAGTGCTTTCTTCTTTTCGGAATAAGCTGAATAGTCACCGGTGAAT
>JAEEGO010000166.1 GCA_016280355.1 Lachnospiraceae bacterium
ACGAAAAGATGATATCACAGATTTCAGGATTTGTAAAGGTTAGTCGTGCTTAATTAGCGAAACGAAGCCATTTTGAAGTGATTGATGACAGGGTGTGATTTTGATATAATACATCCCATGGCTAAACACAGAAATCATAGAAAAAAGAGACACCCGTCCTTCGGTCGCGGCAGCGTGACTGTCGTGATGGAGCCGGAAGAAAGCATAGAAGAAACTGAATACGCTGAAGAGGTTACGGAGACCGAAGAGACAGAGGCGGCAGAGGCTGTGGAAGAAGAGATCGAAGAAGAGATCGAAGTGCAGCCTGAAGCCGAAGCTGCAGCCGAAGAGACTGTTGAAGAAGAGTCGGTCGAAGAAGCTGTTGCGGTAGAAGAGACGACAGGAAGCGCAGATGCGATAGAGCAGGCTGAAGAAGCTGCTGTAATCGAGGAGACAGTAGAAGAAGCTGCAGACGAGCCGATCGAGGAAGAAGTGATCGCTGAAGAGGTGATTGCGGAAGAAGTGGTTGCTGACGAAACGGAGACAGTGAATGAGGAGACACCGCAGGCTGAGGCAGAGGAAGCTGTAGTCGAAGAGTCTGCCGAAGAAGAGGCGGTCGAGGAAGAAGTAATCACAGAAGAGCCGGCTGTCGAAGAGCCGGTTGAAACAGAGGCTGTCGCAGAAGAAACGACTCCGGAAGAACCAATCGTAGAGGAACAGGTCGAGGAAGTCGCAGAAGAGATGCTGCCCGAGGCTGAAGAGACGGCACCTGCAAAGACTGTAGAAGAGGCGGCTGAGGATGAGGAAGAAGAACTCGATCCCGAGGATACGCTGCCTGAATCGAGATATTCAAGAAGAGCCAGGGAGAAGCGCGAGTCCGGGAAGGAGCGTACAGCAAAGCCGAAGCCCGAGCGCAAGCCGAGACCGGAGCGTGCAGCGAAACCAAAGCCTGAGCGTAAGCCTAAACCGGAGCGTGCAGCAAAGCCGAAACCCGAGCGCAAGCCGAGACCGGAACGTGCAGCAAAGCCGAAGCCTGAACGTAAGCCGAAAGCAGAGCGTAAGCCGCTGTTTGGTGCAAAGAAAGCAAAACAGGTTGCAACACTCCCTGCAGGAGTGAATCCGGAGACCGTAAGGGAACCCTTCACGGCAGCACCTGCAAAGGCTGCGAAAAAGAAGGGGAAGAAAGAGCCTAAGCGCTTCAATATCCTCTTTGTAACAGATGACAGCAAGAGGGTAAAGACCATACATACATCCGCGGATGCTGTACTTGCTATGACTATAGCAGCCGCAGTCGTGATACTCGGTATCTTCGTGGCCATAGTAATGAGCTCGCTTAAGACTGAGGATTACAAGGCTGAGATAGAGGGACTGCACAATGAGATAACAGCTCTCTCCGAGGATAAGATAATACTTGAGGCGGAAATAGAGACTCTGGAGCAGGAGCTCGGAAGCATGAACTCCGAGATATCCGCAAAGGAATCACAGGCGCAGGCAAAAACTGAGCTGCAGGCTCTGCAGTCCATACCGTCTGCTCTGCCGCTTGATTCACAGGCATTGCCCAGTGAATATGATCAGGAGAAACACTGGATCACAGTGGATGCCGGTGCAGGCACTCACGTTGTCGCAGCCGGTGACGGTACCATAAGCTACGCCGGAGAGAGCGTGGAAGCGGGAGGTTATCTGGTCACGGTGGATCACGGCAACGGATATGAGACGAATTATTACTGCCAGTCGTTCCCGGTGGTATCACAGGGCGCGGCCGTTACCAGAGGAACTACTTTGTATGTCATATCCGATACGGACAAGTTGATATATCAGATAAAGTATGAGGGAGAATTTGTGGACCCGTACACGGTCCTCAATATAGCTGGTTGAGCATAACCTCTTGCAGGACATGATTGCTTCGTAACCATAGCCGGACCACTTAGTGAAGCGGAACGCCTTGGCCCGACTAAGCCGCGGCGCTGAACAGCCGGTGGCTGTTCGCTTAGCGCCGACCGAAGCGGAGCGTAGACGCGTGCGTTACGAGGGCCGTTTAGGCGTGAACGCTGAACTTAGTAGGGTAGGCGTGAAGAAGCAACATGTCCTGCAAGAGACTTAGATACATGCTAATAAATACTATGATCAGGAGAGGGAAAGATGAGACTCGATAATACGGATAATGCATGGCTTACATACTCGAAGAACGACAGGCGTGAGCTGATAGAACTCACCGATGCATATATGGACTTCCTGTCGAAGTGCAAGACCGAGAGGGAATGTGTCACAGAGATAGTGGACATGGCAAGGAAGGCCGGATATAAGGATCTCTATGATATAGTCGAGAAGGGAAAGCATCTCAAGCACGGCGATAAGGTATATGCGACATGCATGGATAAATCTATCGTGCTCTTTAACCTCGGTAATGAACCTTTCGAAAACGGAATGAACATTCTGGGAGCGCATGTAGACAGTCCCAGACTCGATATCAAGCAGAACCCGCTTTACGAAGACGGAGGTATGGCTTATCTTAACACCCACTACTATGGCGGAATAAAGAAGTATCAGTACGTGACGATACCGCTTGCAATACACGGAGTGGTGGTCAAGACAGACGGAAGCATAGTGGATGTGGTGATAGGCGAGGATGAGAAGGATCCCGTGTTTACGATCACCGATCTGCTGATACATCTCGCATCGGAGCAGATGGAGAAGAAGGCCGCCAAGGCAGTGGAAGGCGAGAACCTTGATATCCTGGTAGGCTCTGTACCCGTGAAGGGAAAAGAGAAGAATCCGGTGAAGGAGAATATCGTCAAGCTGCTCAAGGAAAGGTATGGGATCGATGAAAATGATTTCATGTCCGCTGAGCTTGAGGTGGTGCCTGCGGGAAGAGCAAGGAGCCTCGGACTCGATGAGTCGATGGTGCTCTCGTATGGACAGGATGACAGAGTGTGTGCTTATACTTCGCTTGCTGCGTTCCTTTCAGTATCAGAGCTAGAGAGGACAGGCGTGTGTCTGCTGGTGGACAAGGAGGAGATTGGATCTGTCGGTGCCACCGGCATGAGGTCGAGATTCTTTGAAAATACTCTCGCTGAAGTGATGAATGCGGCAGGGGTTTATTCCGAACTTGCGATGAGGAGGACTCTCGCAAACTCAAAGATGCTGTCATCGGATGTGACGGCTTCTTTCGATCCGCTGTATCCGAATGTATTTGATAAGCAGAACTCATCATACTTCGGACATGGAGTAGCCTTCAGCAAATATACGGGAAGACGCGGAAAGAGCGGCTCGAATGACGCAAGCCCTGAATATATGGCACAGCTGAGGTCCATACTTGATGCAAGGAATGTAAGGTACCAGACCTGTGAGCTTGGAAAGGTGGATGCAGGCGGCGGCGGTACCATAGCATTTATAATGTCACTTTACGGCATGGATGTGATAGACTGTGGAGTGGCGGTACTTTCGATGCATTCACCGTATGAGGTGACTAGCAAGTCGGATATATACGAAGCAACGAAAGCATATAAAGCATTTCTTATGGCGTGATGCGCGTGAACTAAAGCAATACAGGTAAGGCAGTAATACAAGAAGTAAGGCAACACAGAATATGGGTATCAGAAAAACAGTAGCGTTAATGGTCCGTACGCTGTACGGGGAATATTTCTACAGCATAGTCAAGGGCGCGAGAATGGCCGCAGATGAAAAGAAGATCAATCTGTTGGTCATCCCGGGAGGCGTGCTTGGTGAGGATCGTGCATCGAACATCCTTTATCATCTTGCTGTCCAGAGCAGCGTGGACTCCATAGCGTGTACTACAGGGGCCATAGTTACTGATGATTCGGGCTACGAGCTGTTTAAGAGAGAGTCTGAAAACAAGCCGGCACTCATAATTGCCGACAAATACGAAGGCTTTGCTTCCATCTACTACGACAATACTTCAGGTATCAGGCAGGTCATGGATTATCTCATAAACGAGAAAGACTGCAGGAGGATACTGATGTTTGCGGGTCCGGAAATATCCGGAGATGCGGAAGAGAGATTGGCTGAGTATCGCAGATGCATGGAGATAAACCATCTGCGTGTCGAGGAACGTATGATAGGCAGGGGCGACCACAGCCCTTACTGTGTAGAGGCTGCACGCAAACTCATAGAGGATAACCCCGGAGCAGAGGCCATAGTATGCAGTGACGACTATCAGGCTCAGGCAGTATACAGAGTGCTGAGAGACATGGATATCGAGATAGGCAAGGACATATTCGTGACCGGCTTTGACGATATCGGAGACAGCGCATATATGTCTCCGCCGCTTGCATCGGTGAGGGCATCGGTGAT
>JAEEGO010000167.1 GCA_016280355.1 Lachnospiraceae bacterium
GATGAGTCCCAGTCTTGACAGGATGACTTCGGCAGGCCCGGTGAAAAGACCGGAGCGCAGGAAACGCAGGAACTGCGGGAACATGAGGTCTATCAAGGACAACACGGTCGCACAAAACAGATCAAACAGAAAGATGCCGATGTACGGTTTATAGTATGGTATAAACTTTCTTATCAGTCTCATAACTCATATATGATACCACATTTGTACAGATACAGGACTGCAAAGGATGCCTCTTAGGCTTGTTGACTATATGCATGAACATGCCGGGACGGAGCAATTTGGGTTTGCCTGCTGATGGCATGCTGATTGTATGCAGAGAGTAAAAGTGATATAGTTCATTCTTGATGTTTGAGAGGAGAGGATTATCATGGATACTCTGGAGATATTAAGGCAGCTGGCTGTCATAGTAGTGGCAGCGAAGTTCTTCGGTTTGGTGGCAAGGAAGATACACGCGCCGCAGGTCGCGGGAGAGATAGTGGCGGGACTTATCATAGGCCCAAGTCTGCTTGGACTTGTACAACCCTCGGATTTCCTGTCGGGGATGGCCGAGATAGGCGTGATCATGCTGATGTTCACAGCGGGGCTTGGTACAGATATCAAGCAGCTGAAGGAGACAGGCATCAAAGCTACGCTTATAGCCTGTGCCGGAGTCTTCATCCCGCTTATCTGCGGTACGGTACTCTATATGTGCTTTTACGGATTCTCCGAGATAGGTTCGGAGTCTTTCTATAAGGCTGTCTTTATCGGTACGATACTTACTGCAACGTCGGTGTCCATCACAGTCGAGGCACTAAAGGAGCTCGGCAAGCTGTCGGGTGTCATAGGCACAACGATAATGAGTGCCGCCATCATAGATGACGTCATAGGCATCATAGTGCTTACTGTCGTGATAGGCTTCAAGGATCCAAATGCGGATATCCTGTCGGTCGTAATCCATACCGTACTCTTCTTTGTATTCGCGATAGGCGTGGGTATAGTCATTTATCATATTTTCAAGTGGGTGGACAGACGCTATCCGCATACGAGACGTATACCGATCATGGGAATGGCGCTTGCCTTTATTCTTGCTTATATAGCTGAGAAGTATTTCTCCGTAGCGGATATCACGGGAGCGTATATCGCGGGTGTCATCCTCTCTGCACTGGATGACTCGGACTATATCTCAAGAAAGATGGACATCAATTCATATATGCTGTTCGGTCCGGTATTCTTCTGCTCCATAGGATTGCAGACGAATGTCAGGACGCTTGATACCACGATCATGATGTTCTCGCTTTGCTTCGTGGCGGTGGGACTTCTGTCAAAGATATTCGGCTGCGGCGGCATATCAAAGATCATGGGCTACAACTGGGGTGATTCCTTCAAGATAGGTGTAGGCATGATGACAAGAGGTGAGGTCGCACTCATAGTGTCACAGCGCGGACTGGCTGCGGGCATGATGAATCAGGCATACTTTACGGCTGTGATCCTGCTCATAATAGTGAGCTCGATCATCACACCGATCATACTGAAGATACTATATGAGAAATATCCCGAGGCGGCTGCGTAAAAAGGCATGCTGCAAAGTCGTGCCATGGATCGAAGACGTGATGATACTCAGGAGAGTAAGGCTTTACGGAAAATAAAGACATGGATGAGAAAGCATTGATCAAAGAAATACAGAAGGCTGCATCAGAGGCGGGAAAGATAATGCTTGAAGCCTCAGACCCGAAGGTGATGGAAAAGTCGGGACATGCGAACTTCTGCACCGAGACCGATGAGAAGATACAGGAGTATCTGGTGGATAGGCTGCAGGGGATCCTGCCTGAGGCTGCTTTTCTGGGTGAAGAAGAAGGACAGGATGAATTTACGGAGAAGATGAAAAAGGGTTTCGTCTTTGTCATAGATCCCATAGACGGGACCTCGAATTTCATTTATGCATACAGACCTTCGGTAGTATCCATAGCACTTCTTAAGGATAAAAAGCCTTACATGGCCGTGATATATAATCCGTTTGATGATATGATGTTTTCGGCTGTATCAGGACAGGGTGCATATATGAACGGTGAGAGGATAATGTCTTCGGATGCTCCTCTGTCCGAGTCGCTTGCGGTCTTCGGCACCGCACCATACTATACCGAACTGCGGGATCGTACATTTGAGATAGCAAAAGCACTGATGCCGCACTGCGTGGATATAAGACGTTCCGGGACTGCTGCATGGGATATGTGCTGCGTGGCCATGGGCAGATGCAGTCTGTATTTTGAGCTGCGCATACAGGTATGGGACTATGCGGCTGCAGCTCTTATTGCGACGGAGGCAGGCTGCACCGTCACGGATATAGACGGCAATCCGCTGTCCTATGAGGGCGCATCATCGGCACTGTGTCTTGCACGTGGAGTAAAGGAAACGGGAGCAGATCTTTGGACACACTGAATGCGATATTTCCCGGACAGAAAGGGTGAGCCCGTGGTGATCGGGATCAGAAAAAAGCCTTAAGAGAGTCAAGATTTGCTTCCATGGTAGCACGTCCTATGTCGTAGACACGCTGCAGCTCCTTTGGATCATGTTCCGTATGGCCAATGTGCAGGGATTCGGGCGGCTGTATCACGAAGATGCTGCCGTCATCAGCGCACTTTTCCACATAGTCAAGACACTTATTGTACGTGATGTGATAGCGCCCCATGGCCTTTACCACTTCAGGGTATTGGCGCAGGAGGATACGCATAAGGGGCATCTCGCGGGTCGGCTCCTTTCGATAACCTGCAGGCTGGGTCAGTATCACGATATTTTTCTCATAGCCTTTTTTTTGCATGAAACGGAGAGGTATGGGATCTGACATGCCACCGTCCAGATATCTGTGGCCGAGGACCTCTACAGGTCTGGAGACTACCGGCATGGATCCTGAGCCTCGAAGAAAGAGCATATCAAGACCTGAGCCCTCCTTCAGATTCCTGTATACGGCCTTGCCGGTATCAACGTCTGTCATCACGGCATAGAATGGCATGGGGTTGGCCCTGTAGGTTTTAAGATCGAAGACATCATAATGGAACGGGAGTTTCTCGTAGCAAAACTGTGCTCCGAACATATCTCCGGTAAGCAGCAGCGACAGTATGGAACAGTAGCGCCAGTCTTTTGCAAAGCGTTTGTTATATCTTATGGCGCGTCCTATCTGCTTTGATTTCAGATTCAGTCCGAATATCGCTCCTGCAGAGACGCCTGCGGCGCCGTCCGGCTGTATGCCGTTTTCCATCATCACATCAAGCACGCCTGCCGAGAAAAGACCTCTCATTGCTCCGCCGGCGAGTACCATACCTGTGCTCATATTGATTTCCTCCCCCAAAAAACCGATAAAAACTATATTAAGTGTACTCGGATGTAGAAAAAATACAAGGATGTGATAATATATAGCCATGGAAAAAGAGAGAACAGACAGGATAAAACTGTCAAAAAGACAGGAATTGATCTTTGTAACGGCGGGTCTGGCCATATCGATACTCTTCGTGCTGGTATTCTCCCGGGTGACAACGGGTATCAGCGCCGGTATGACATACAACGCCACGCTTTCCGTAAAAAAGAATATGCTGCAGGAGAACGTGAACAACATGATCTCCTACATAGATTACTCTAAGGAGGAGTATCTGGCAGAGCATCCGGGAGCCACCGATCAGGAAGTGGAGGATGCAATGAAAGAGATCGTCAGCAAGAGGATATACTCCGAGGAACATATGGACGGCTCTTACATGTGGGTTGAGAAGGTGCTGGATTATGACGGAGGAGATGACTATGCGATCCGCCTGATACATCCGAACCTGACTGATACGGAAGGCGACTATCTTACCACCAACGAAGTCAACTCCATGGGGCAGAAGCCTTATGAGGAGGAACTTGAGGGGATAAAAAAGGACGGGGACATCTTCCTTACCTATGAATTTAAGAAACTGGATTCGGACGAGGTGACCGGCAAGGTATGCTACTCCAAGCTGTATAAAGACTTTGACTGGATCATCGCCATGGGAGTGAACTTTGATGATCTGGATCATTACAGACGCCAGGCTGCCGAAAATATGCGTCTTTACCAGATTACGATACTTGCTGCAATAGTAGCCACTTGGATGCTCTTGATCGGCCTCATATCCTATGCAGCCAGAAGGAATGCGATTAAGGCATACAAAAACCGCAACAAGGAGCTTGTGGAGAGGCTTGACAGGGATGTGGTGACGGGAGCGAATTCCAGAGACTTCGGTGAAGAGATGCTTGAGAAGGAGCTTAAGGACTTCATGGACGGAAGGAAGGATACACTGCTTCTGATGCTCGATGTGGACTTTTTCAAGCAGTTTAACGATACCTACGGTCATGAACTTGGTGACAAAGTACTGAAAGCCGTGGTGGATGCCGTAAAAGGCAGCATCAGGGAGAGCGATTTTGTGATACGCTGGGGCGGAGACGAATTCATAGTGATCATGCATGACGTACCGGCAGAGCATCAGGGCGAGGCCGCAGACAGGATAATAAATGCGATACGCTCCATAGAGCTTCCCGAGCTGACAGACGGTCACAAGGTCACATCTTCTATGGGCTTTGCGTATTTCGAGGAGGGAGACACTGAGGTGATAAACGTGCTGAACCGCGCGGATGACGCCCTCTATATAGCAAAAGAGAACGGACGTAACAACTGGCAGATAGTCACCGGAGGAAAGAAATAATGGCGACGGAAAATAAGGACCTGGAACTGAAGCTGCTTGAGAGTCTCTCAAAGCAGTTTCCGACTAAGGCTGCGGCATCAACAGAGATCATCAACCTGCAGTCGATACTCAATCTCCCAAAGGGGACGGAGCACTTCCTGACAGACATACACGGAGAATACGAGCAGTTCAACCACGTACTGAAGAACGGTTCGGGATCTGTCAGACGAAAGATAGACGAAGAATTCGGCAACACTCTCACTCTCAAGGACAAGAAGAGCCTCGCAACTCTGATCTACTATCCCAAAGAAAAACTCGCGATCATAGAAAAAGAAGAAGAGAACATAGATGACTGGTACAGGATCACCCTGCACAGGCTTGTGGCGCTGACAAGGCGCGTATGCTCGAAATACACGAGGTCCAAGGTGAGGAAGGCCCTGCCCAGGGATTTCGCATATGTCATAGAGGAGCTCATCACGGAGAAGGCAGAGGTGCAGGATAAAGAGGGATATTACAACTCCATCATATCCACCATCATATGGCTCAAGAAGGCACCGGAATTCATCACTGTGCTCTCAAATCTCATACAGAGACTCGTGATAGACCATCTCCATATAGTCGGGGACATCTATGACAGAGGACCGGGTGCGCACATCATCATGGATACGCTGCTGAAGTACCATTCCGTGGATATAGAGTGGGGCAACCATGACATCATATGGATGGCGGCTGCTTCCGGACATCCGGCATCTGTGGCTACCGTCATTCGTCTGTCGGTAAGATATGCAAATCTCTTTACACTGGAGGAGGGCTACGGTATCAATCTGGTACCGCTCGTGACCTTTGCCATGGAAAAGTACAAGGATTCGGACTGTGCACCCTTTGCCATAAGGCCCGGCGAAGAGTACAACAGGCATGACACGAATATGGACGAGATGGTGCATAAGGCCATCTTCGTGATACAGATGAAGCTCGAGGGACAGCTGATAAAAAGGAATCCGGAATTTGAAATGGACGACAGACTGCTTCTTGAGCACATAGACTATGATAAGGGGGAGATAGAGCTTGACGGGAGTACATATCCGCTTAAATGCTGTGATTTCCCGACTATAGACCCTGAGGATCCATACCGCCTCACACCCGAAGAAGAAGAGGTTATGGAGAGGCTTTGCATGGCCTTCATGCGAAGCGAAAAGCTGCAGAAGCATATCAGGTTCCTTTATTCCAAAGGAAGCATGTATAAGGTATATAACGGCAATCTGCTGTACCACGGCTGTGTACCGATGGACAGCAACGGAAAGTTCGTTGCCATGGAGATAGACGGTAAGGAATATGCAGGCAAGGCTCTGTATGATGCTTTCGAAAGCTGTGCAAGAAAAGCTTACTTCCATACAAGGGATCAGGAAGTCAGACAGAAGGGGCAGGATATCATGTACTATATCTGGACCGGAGCGAAGTCGCCCGTCTTCGGAAAGGACAGGATGGCCACTTTCGAAAGCTATCTGATAGAGGACAGCAATACGCACAAGGAGAAGAAGAACCCGTATTACGACCTCAGGGACAACGAGGCAGTGGTGGACAGCATACTGCGTGAATTCGGGCTGGAGGATACCGAGGGGGCTCACATCATCAACGGACATGTGCCTGTAGAGCTGAAGAAAGGTGAGTCGCCGGTGCTTTGCGGAGGCAAGCTCTTTATCATAGACGGAGGATTCTCAAAGGCTTATCAGAGCAAGACAGGCATAGCAGGCTATACGCTGGTCTACAACTCGCACGGACTGCGCCTTGTGGCGCATGAGCCCTTTACGTCGGCTGAGGATGCCATAAGGAACGAGACCGATATAGTATCGGATTCGGAGATAATAGAATCAAAGAGCGAGAGGATACTCGTGGAGGATACAGACACCGGAAAGGAGCTTCGGGAACAGATAGCGGAGCTTACGGTGCTGCTTTCGGCCTATGAGGACGGTACCTTGCCCGAGAAGGGGTAAGGAAGTCTTACTCCGTACAGAGAGTGGTTGAGGTTGGCTCCTATCAGCAGGATATAGAAACAGCCGTAGAGCCACATCATGAAGATGGCGATTGCTGCGAGGCTGCCGTAATAGGTCGTGTATATGCTGCTCGATATGAAGAGCGAGAAAAAGAAGGAAAAGACCATCCACGCAAGAGCCGAGAACACGGCTCCTATGAACTGCTTCCTGAAGGGCTGGCGCACAGCCGGCAGGAAGGTGTAGGTGACCATGCAGATCAGCACACCCAGAGCAAATAACAGCAGATATCGGAACGAATAGACAAGAGGTGCTTTGTCGAGCACCTTGATATGCCCCACAAGAAAATCCATAATGGTCTTGCCGAAGACTATGATCACAAGAAGCAGCACAAGATCCACGACCATCAGCAGGGTATAGAAGATGGCTCTTACCTGGAGTATGAAACCGTTGCTTTTCCCGTCAGTCAGATAAATACGGTTCAGACCGCGAAGCAGGGCCAGCATGCCTCTGGCTGTGGCGTAAAGCAGTACTGCCGCTGATATGGATATGATGCCGGTAGTGGAGGTGAAGGCCTGATCTATGACAAGGATCACAATCATATCGGCAAAATCCGGGGTGAACTTCGTGATGATCATCTTTAGCTGGTCATCCGTGATACCCGTATATGGCAAAAGCTTTGACAGGATGATCATAAGCGGGATGATCGCTATGAAGAAAAAGAAGGCCGTGCTGGAGGCATAAGCCGCCAGATCCTTGTAGGTCAAGCCGTTTGCAAAACGGAAGGCGCTATTTATCAGTTTTTTCTTTGTGGGACGTTCCATGGAGGTATTTTATCATCATGTCGGTCTGGAGCAAAATACCTGTGCATGATCAATCGGCAGATCTGCTTACTCCACCTATCTCTCCGGAATACCTCTCGACATATTCAAAAATGACATAGTCCGGCTTTATCTCATCGATGATACCGTCGCTGTAATATGAACGGTGGACTACATAGACATCCGAAAACTGTTCTCTTAAAGCAGGGACCATGGAATGACGGAATGAATCGCCTGCAAGAAGAATGGCTGCATCATTGACAGCCTGATCGTTATGGAAGAAGGATACGGCGCCGCTTAACTGTTCCATGGTAAAGGTATTCCAGTCCATCGGCACGGTACCTTTGACCTCGTACTCCAGCTCATCCGTAAGGAACGGTCTGATGTTTGCTATAAGGGCGAGATCGTCTTCTCCGCTGTCGTGGTAATTAAGATGCAGTGGTTTTGATGATATCTCTCTTTCGGAAAGATCGGGCATGGGAAGATCCCAGAACGATAACACATCTTTTACGGCTATATAGGCGCCCGGCTGATTCCAATGGCTGTCATAGGGATAATAGATCTGATCTGTATGATGGACCTTGAGCAGATCATCCTTGGGAGAGATCACATTTACTCCGTTTTCCTTCATATGATCGATCAGTATATCGGTGGCTGATACGTCAGCATGATGATAGGTGACCGGCATATATTCCGAGTAGATATTTTCCTTGTTTGGCGCGACTACCATCGCGAATCTGATACCCAGGTCCTGCATCTTTTTCTGTGTATCAAGGACAGAGTTTGTCATTTCCTGCATTTCCTGCTCGGTATAGAGGTTTGTACCTTCGTAATCACCTATAGGGTCTGCATCCGAGCTGCTCTTATAAAACAGCCATCTGTCAGATCCGCCGATGACCTGATCGGAAATGACCTCACCGAGTATCAGGTAGCCTGAGACAGAGTCGATCATACTGAGATAAGGCTCTTTGAAAACCGACCATTTTAGAGTCGAGCCTGCGCCTTCCGCAGTGCTCTCTGTTTTCGTGCTTTCGGTATTTAACGCCCTGTCACATACCTTTTTTGCGTATTTGATCCATGACAAAAGAGACAACGAGAATACCAAGATGATAATGACGTTGATATACCATTTCTCTTTTGAAAACATTACTTTTTTCATTGCTTAAAAATCCCCGTAAATATAAGGCGAGTACGTCGAGTTGACAGCACTGCATATGGCAAAAGCAGTAAGCAGGACAAAAGTCACACCCTTGATGACACAAAACCATTTTTTGCCCGAAAGCTTCGAAAGAAGCCTGTCCCGGGGACAGCACAAAAGGATCGCCAAAACGAGTAACGGCATGAATCGTACGGCTTTATCCTCTATCGAAGGGCCGCTTAAGGAAAACATCCCACGGATGTATCTTACGGCAGAAGAAAGATCAGCAGATCTGAAAGGGATCCACAACAGATTGACAAAAAACAGGGTATAGATATGACCTGATATACCGCCGGCTGTCTTTTTCATGAAAGGGACATATTTTTCGATGGCCAGGAGAATGAAATATCCCAGTCCCCACAGGATAAAGGTCCAGTCAGCACCGTGCCAGAGACCGGTGATGAGCCAGACGACAAGCATGTTGAAAACATGTCTGGGTATACTGCATCTGTTGCCTCCGAGCGGAATATAAACGTAATCACGGAACCACTGCGTCAAAGACATATGCCATCTCTTCCAAAAATCCGATATGCTGTCTGCCTGATAAGGTCTGTTAAAGTTTTCCCTGATATCAAAGCCCATAAGCTGTCCGATGCCGATCGCCATATCCGAGTAACCCGAAAAATCATAATAAAGCTGAAGCGTATAGGCTATGGAGCCGATCCAGAGCCCTGCGGCAGAATAACTGCTGCCACAGGCAATCCCGTCAAAATAATGATCAGCCAGTATCGCGATCTTATCAGCTATTAGCGTCTTTTTGCACAGCCCGATCGCTATCCTTTCGACAGATGCCGCCCGGTCAAAAGAGAGCGAAGGGGAGATAAGTCCGCTTTCAAACTCGTTAAATCTGATGATGGGGCCGGATGTAACGGTGGGGAAGAAAGACAGATAGAGGTACGTGTCGATAAAGCCCGGGATCTTATCTGTTCTGCCTTTATATATGTCGCAAAGGAGCGATACCGCTTCAAACGTAACAAATGAAATACCAAGCGGTATGATCATCGACGAAGTCCATGATAAGACGTCCGATAAGGGGTTTATCATCCCGATAAGGAAAGCGGTATATTTGAAAAACACCAGCGGCATGACGGTTAATACCAAACATAACGCCAGTAACCATATTTTCTTTGTTTTGCCTACAAGCAGTGAAAACAGCCGGATGATAACGGCGAAAGCACAGATAAAGAGGAAGGAGCCGACTCCGCCCCGGATCAGGAAAACACAGTTTGCAAGGGCTGTGAGTATGATCCTCATCCGGCGCTCTTTCCTGCCCCGGACAGAATAAATGAGTATAAACCACGGAAGCAGGCCTATGATAAACAGACCGGTCGAAAACGTCATTGGGTCTTACTCGCTCCCTCCTTGCACAGTCCTATAATCATCCAATATACAATCTTTTGGTAAAGCATGCAATTAAAGGGCGCGTAAAGGTGCTGAAAATGATAGACAGAAGGGCAAAATTATTATAAAATAATCTGATTGCGCGCGGAGGGAAAAAAGTATGGATCCGAAGCTTTTGATGATAATCATTTTCATAGCGATGTACGTAGTGATGATCTTCTTTTCGAAGCTCAGGGTGTATGCTGCGTGCGTCAGTGCGCTGCTCCTTGTGATCCTCGGCATAGTGCCGATAAAGACGGTCCCCGTGGCTATCAACTGGAACGTGCTGCTGATGATCTGCGGGACGATGATAGTGGTGTATTACTTCATACAGTCAAAGATGCCCGGCCTTATCGCGGATATACTGATGGAGAAGTCAAAGAACGTGATGTGGGTAGCCATACTCATATCTCTTTTTGCAGGCGTGATATCGGCCTTCATAGACAATGTGGCCACGGTGCTGATGATAGCTCCCGTAGGTATAGCAATATGCAAGAAGCTGGACATCAATCCGGTACCGATGATCCTGTCTATAGCGGTCAGCTCGAACCTGCAGGGTGCTGCGACACTGGTCGGAGATACGACCTCGATCCTGCTCGGAGGCTATGCGGGAATGGACTTTCTGGATTTCTTCTGGTTTAAGGGAAGGATAGGCATATTCTTCACGGTGGAGGCCGGAGCGCTGATGACAGTGCTCGTCATGAGATACATATTCAGGAATGACAGACAGAAGGTCACGGTCGAAGAGAGGACGAAGGTGACTGATTACGTACCCGCTGTCATGCTCTCTTTAATAGTTGTGATACTGATAGCGGTATCATTCAACAAGAACAAGCCGGAGATGACAAACGGCATCATCTGCATGAGCATAGCGCTGATCACCATGCTGCAGGATGTAATAAGGCGCGGAAATAAGGAAAACCTGATGGGTGCCCTGAAGGATATAGACATACAGACACTGCTGATGCTCACGGGCATATTCGTAGTGGTACAGGGCCTTACGGAGACAGGACTCATAGAAGACATGGCGGCAGGTATCATGAGTATGGGAGGAAGCAGGCTCTTCCTGCTCTATACCATCATAGTATGGGCTTCGGTACTCATATCGGCCTTTGTGGACAATATACCCTATGTGGCAACAATGCTTCCCGTGGTACAGGCAATATCAGTATCGCTTGGGATAGAGCCGTATCTGCTCTACTTCGGACTGCTCACGGGAGCCACACTCGGCGGCAATCTCACTCCGGTGGGGGCTTCGGCCAATATCACCGCGATCGGGATACTCCGCAGGGAAGGTCATGAGGTGAGCTTCGGACAGTTCGCACGTATAGGGATACCCTTCACACTGGTAGCCGTGACGACAGGATACATCATAACTTGGTTCGTATGGAGCTGACAGCGGAGATAACTGATGAATAATACTATAAACAAACTACTGAACAAGCTGGAACGCAAAGTGGGGGCATATGCAGTGCCCCAGCTTACGAAATATATGATACTCACCTATATCATAGGCTATATCATCTATTTCCTTGCGATGGTCAAGGTACCGATCATCAACTTTATCTATCTGGATCCCGAGCTGATACTGCACGGGCAGATATGGAGGCTTTTTACCTGGGTACTCATGCCTCCTTCGGCACCGAATATCTTCACGATCATCATGCTCCTTTTCTATTATCAGATAGGAAGTGCCTTGGAGCAGACCTGGGGAGACTTCAAGTACAATCTCTACATTTTCTCCGGACTCTTTTTCATGCTGGTTGGAGCATTCCTTCTCTATGCCTTCGGACACAACGTGAACGGGATGTGGTTTACGACATACTACGTGAACATGTCGATCTTTCTTGCTTTTGCCGCATGCTATCCCAATATGGAGATCATGCTGTACTTCATAATACCGCTGAAGATCAAGTATCTGGCTATCATAGACGTACTCTTCCTGCTTTACCAGACATTTATCTCAAGCTGGTCGGAGAGAGTGGCGATACTGGTATCGCTTTTGAACTTCGTGATATTCTTCTTCACTTCGAGGAATTACAAATCCATATCCCCGAAGGAATATGCCAGAAAGAAAGCCTTTAAGAAGGCCTTCGAGAGAGGACCCTACTACAGGGGCAACCAGCAGAAAAATACCGGAGCCGGGGCAGGATCAGGAAGTCAGGGGGCGGCAGCGGGCAATACGGCCGGCAGAAGCGCTTACGGACAGAGCAGTACCGGCAACAGTCAGGGAGCGGGAGCTTTCCACTCCGTGAACAGGGACGGAAGTCAGATAACAAAGCACAGATGTGCCATTTGCGGACGCACGGAGCTTGACGGAGATATGCTTGAGTTCCGCTTCTGCAGCAAGTGCGCGGGCAATTACGAATACTGTCAGGATCATCTCTTCACGCATGAACACGTGAAGTTCGGTAAGTAGACATGGATAAGTATCTCGAACTGTATCTGAAGGAGCTTGAAGAGCTGCCTGTATACTCGGATGAGGAGATAAGGGAAGCTAAGCGCAAAGCGGTAGCGGACGATGACAAGGATGCCCAGGATATCCTGATGAACCATTATCTGAGGAGTGTGGTGGATATAGCCAGGACATATGTGGAGTGCGAGGTGCCTTCTGAGGATCTCATAGGAGAGGGCAATATAGGGATGATGACGGCGATAAGGGCACTTGCCACGCTGGACGATCCCGATGAGGTGGACGGCTTCGTGGGGAAGCTCATCATGGATGCCATGGATGCCGCGATATATGAGGACAACGACGCCAGGGAGAGCATGCAGGTCATGGTCGACCGGATAAATGAGATAAACGACAAGGCAAGAGAGCTGTCGGAGGATATGAGGAGGCCGGTGACGGCGGAGGAGCTGTCGCAGGAGACAGGCATATCGGAGAACGAGATAAGAGAAGCAATGAGGATGTCAGGCGGTCAGATAGAAGGACTTGTACCGTGAGGATACGGAGCCGGAGGTGGACATGAAAACAAAGACGATAGAGGATCTCAAGCAATACAGGATAGTGAAGAAGAAGGAAATGCCCGATCTGAACTCAAAGGGCTACCTGCTTCAGCATATAAAGAGCGGTGCAAAGGTGTTCGTTGTCTCAAATGATGACAGGAACAAGGTCTTTTATGTGGCTTTCAGGACTCCGCCCGTCGACGCTACGGGTACTCCCCACATACTGGAGCATACCGTACTGTGCGGCTCGAAGAAGTACACGGCGAAGGATCCTTTCATAGAGCTTGCGAAGGGCTCGCTCAATACATTCCTTAACGCAATGACCTATCCCGACAAGACCGTATATCCGGTAGCCAGCACCAATGACAGGGACTTTGCGAATCTTTCCGACGTATACATGGATGCTGTGCTCCATCCCGCGATCTACGATAACGAGAAGATCTTTATGCAGGAGGGCTGGCACTATGAGATGGAGACGGAGAAGTCAGAGCTTAAGTACAACGGAGTAGTGTACAACGAGATGAAGGGAGTCTTTTCTTCTCCCGATGATCTGCTGGACAGATACATACTGACCTCACTCTATCCGGATACGGCATATGCACTGGAGTCGGGCGGTGATCCCGAGGAGATACCCATGCTCACCTATGAGAAGTTCCTCGAGATGCACAGGAAGTACTATCATCCCTCAAACTCCTATATCTATCTGTATGGTGACGCGGATATGGTGGAGAGGCTTACATGGCTCGACAGGGAGTATCTGTCAAAGTACAAGGTACAGAAGATAAAGTCCATGATAGAAAGGCAGGATCCTTTCACCAAGACCGTGGACTTCGAGAAGACATACGCTCTCTCCGATGCGGAGAGTACCATGCACAATACCTATCTGTCCTACAACTGTGTGATAAAGGACAATCTGGATCCGAGGCTCTATGTGGCTTTCTGCATCCTGCAGTA
>JAEEGO010000168.1 GCA_016280355.1 Lachnospiraceae bacterium
CCCAGCATACGGTAAGTCACAGTGCAGTAATGGTTCTGGACGCCGTTGTCCTTCACCCAGTCTATCTTACCGTTGGCTGTCCTTGCTATTTCTATGGAAGAAGGATCCACATCTCCCTGCTGGAGGAGCGCATACTCTACCATGTAGAAAGTCAGGATCCTGTTCTGCTCATAGTACGCCGTGCTTCCGTTCACATTCCTCACTGTCTCCTGCTGGGACTTGATGAGGGAAATGAGCTCCTCCAGTCTCTCGCTGTTCTGGAAGCTTCCCGCAAAGTCGCTCTTTGCAGTTTCCAGCTCTGCATTGGCATTGTTCAGCACTTCTCTTGCGCCCTCGAGATCGGCATAGTTTTGGAGTGCCGCATTTGCCTTAGCCTCCTGAGCTTTAGCCTCTGTCAGCGCTGCCTCTGCCAAAGCCACAGCGGACTTGGATTTCTGATATGCATCCTCTCCTTTGTCGATAGCCAGCTCACTGAAGAACACATCACCCTGACTGCCGCCGAAGCTCTTTGCCCTGCCGTCTTCACCGGTATCTGTTGCTTTTTTCTCAACTACTATGATGTGATCTGCATCTTTAACACCGTTGTGATACGCGGATCCTATTTTTGATCCGTCTCTGTAGTACGCATTGTAATCAAAGTATCTGTACTCCGTCTCGGATGAACCGATCCTCCTGAAGGATACCTCCACGGCTGATTCCTTATTATTTACCTTGACCTTTGCCACATTGCCGGCTTTGTCATAGTTGGTACTGACTATCGAACTCCTGTCGATAGTAGGATCCTGATAAAGCATGTATTTCACAATGTTGAAGGCAAGGTTGCGGTTGGCGTTATAGTAGTCGGTAGTACCACTGTTATCCTCCACGACCTTTGCTACAGCAGCTTTGGCTGTCTCTATCTGCTTCAGCAGATCTTCAAGCTCCGCATCCTCTGTATATGCAGCGACCTTTGTCTCATAATCTGCCTTTGCGTTTGTCACATTACCCGAAGCGGCATCCACCACATCCTTCGCTGCTTTAAGTGCATTGTTATTGGCCGTCGAAAGATCTTCTGCTGCAGTCGCAGCATCTGCCGCTGCTTTATCTGCCGCTGCCTGAGCCTTGTCTATTGCTGACTTGATCTTGCCGTCGGATATCTCCGCTTCCTTATCTACTTCTATCTTTCCATCGGCATCTTCGTTATAGGAAATGCCGTTCTCATCAAGGAGTGAGATAAGCTTTGATTTAGCTTCGTCGGCAGCCTTATCTGCATCCTCCTTTGCCTTTGCAGCAAATCCCACCGCTTCCTCGGCTACTGACAGTGACCTTTCCGCCGCCTCCAGCTTGCCCTGAGCAGTATCCACCGTCTTCTGGCTCTCAGCGAGCTCTGTCTTGACCTCATCAAGCTTTTTCTCTGACTCAGCCTTCGCACTTGCTGCTTCCGCACCGTTCGAATAGGTCGCACCGGCCTGTGCTTCTATTTCGCTCTTTGTGGTATTTGCATCCGAAAGCGTGCTCTCTGCGCCCGATGCAGCCGCAGCAACACTCTCCTGTGCTTCATCCACCATACCTTCGGCATGAACTGAAGATATGGATGCTGAATACTCCATATCAGAGAAGTAGGCGATCTTGTCTTCCGCCCTGGCATTTGCCTTATCGAGTTCACCCATATCACCTGCGATATCCCCGATGATCTCAGATGCCTCGGAAAACGCACCTGATACCTCTGCTGCTGCCGGAGCTTCAGACTGTGCCATCTCTGCTGCTGCCTCCGCTACAGACTCGGAAGCTTCGCTCACAGACTCGGTAGCCTCACTCTCGGTAGATTCGCTCTGGCTGCTCTCCTGCGAGGAATCGTTGCCGGTAGATTCAGGCTCCGCCTCCCCTTCCGCTGCATATGCGGTTGCATTCGGCATCAGTGCCATTGCAGCCGTCAGTCCTATGCTTATTGCCATCAGTATGTTGCGGCTCTTATCGTTTTCCTTCATGGTATCTTCTCCTTTGATATCCGTCTTTCCCGGTTTTTTTTATTTCTCTACTCTATATCGTCAATTATAGCAAAATCCTGAATTGTTTTTAAATAAAAACAATTTAAATACAATCCGGATATTACCTCGGGAATGAATGATCAATAATGAAAGAATAAGAATGGAAAATATAGATTTTACTGTAATTGAACCCGCGTTCCGTAGTTTATGCCATCCTCAAGGATCTTTTCACAGGTCACTGCCAGAGCGCCGGGACCTATATGACATGAAACCGACAGAGAAAGCGGATACATATCTATATGATAGTTTGGAAATGCCGCTTCCACTTCAGCCCTGAACTCTTCGGCCTCAGGCAGATTGTTTGTATAAGCCATACCTATCCAGGCATTGGGATTGTCGGGGTTTATCCCCCCGTAGTTCTTCTCAAGGTCATCCGTTATAGCCTTGATCATTACCTTCTTTGCATTCTTCATGCCGTGTGCCTTCGCAAAGGCATCCAGCTTTTCGCCGTATATCCTTAAGACAGGCTTGATGCCGAGGAGCTCGGCAAAAGCAGCCGCCGCCGGTGTGACTCTGCCGCCCTTTTTCAGATATTTCATGGTATCTACGGTGATGAAGATATTGGAATCAAACTTTGTCTCTTCCAGACGATTTTTTATGTAAACCGCATCATGTCCGTCCTCTGCCATCTTCTTTGCATCCAGACAGCTGATGAGCTGGGTCACGGATATCCTCTGATTGTTCACGACCTGTACCCTGCCGTCATAATCCTCGGCAAAGACCTTCGCACTCTCAAAGCTTCCCGACAGTCCTGATGACATGGGAATAAATACGACCTCGTCGTACTCTTGCAGCAATCCGTCCCACAGATCCATGATGTCTCCGGGGAGAGGCTGTGAAGTATGTATCTCAGCTTCGGGATCCTCCAGGAGCTCATAGAACTGCTCCTGAGTCAGGTTGATATCCTCGTAGTATGTATCTCCGTTTATCGTAAAGGGCATCGGCAGGACATAAAGTCCCAGCTTGCCTGCCTCATCCTGTGTGATACCGCTGTTACTGTCCGTGACTATGGCTACAGACATATTACCTCCGGCGTATTAAGCCTCTTATATTCACTACAGGGGAGATTTTAACATAGCGTGTCCGG
>JAEEGO010000169.1 GCA_016280355.1 Lachnospiraceae bacterium
GCTTCGTCAGCCTTTATATTCCTGGCGGTGTATATCATCTGCTTTGCCATACCGGGGCCCACAAGCCTGGCAAGCCTCTGGGTGCCGCCAAAGCCCGGTGTGATGCCAAGTCCCACCTCAGGCTGCCCGAACATCGCACTTTCGGAAGCTATCCTGATATCACAGCTCATGGAGATCTCGCATCCTCCGCCGAGTGCAAATCCGTTTACTGCCGCTATGAAAGGTATGGGGCAGGTCTCTATCTTGCGGAAGATATCGTTGCCCTTCTTACCGAAAGCTTCTCCCTCTGCCTTTGTAAGTGTGCTCATCTCGCCTATGTCAGCTCCGGCTACGAATGACTTCTCGCCGGCACCTGTGAGGACTACCGCCCTTACAGTCTCAAGATCGATACCGTCTATCACCTTATTAAGGTCATCGAGCACCTCGGAGTTCAGCGCATTGAGAGCCTGCTCCCTGTTGATCGTGATGACGGCGTAGTTGCCTTTTACTTCATAATCTACAAATCCCATTGTCCGTCTCCTTTATATAGCCTTGACTACAGTAGCGCAGCCCATGCCGCCGCCTATGCAGAGCGTAGCGAGGCCGGTCTTTGCGCCTGTCTTCTTCATGTTGTGAAGCAGAGTCACAAGGATACGTGCACCGGATGCTCCTACGGGATGTCCGAGAGCGATGGCTCCGCCGTTGATGTTCAGCTTGGACAGATCGAAGCCGAGATCCTTGCCGACTGCCACTGACTGTGCAGCGAACGCCTCGTTTGCTTCATAGATGTCAAAGTCCTCTATCTTCATGCCGGTCTTTGCCATTACCTTCTTCGTGGCTGCCACGGGGCCTATGCCCATGATGGAAGGATCCACTCCTGCGAGTGCTCCCGCTACGAACTCAGCCATGGGTGTGACACCGAGCTCCTTGGCCTTCTCCTCTGTCATGACTACTACTGCTGCCGCACCGTCGTTTATGCCGGATGCGTTGCCTGCTGTCACGAATCCGTCGGGATTGATGGGCTTGAGCTTTGCGAGGCCCTCTATGGTAGATCCCTGTCTGGGTCCCTCATCGGTATCGAATACCACCATTTCCTTCTTCTTCTTGTATTCCACAGGTACTATCTCATCCTTGAAAGCTCCGTTCTCTATGGCTGCGCACGCCTTCTGCTGGCTCTTGAGTGCGAACTCGTCGAGCTCTTCTCTGGTGAGATTCCACTGTCTTGCGATATTGTCCGCGGTGGTGATCATGTGGTAATCATTGAATGCATCCCAGAGAGCATCATTTATCATGGTGTCTACCAGAGCACCCTGGCTCTGATCGGGTCTGAGCATTCTGTATCCGTATCTGCCGTTGGGGATGGCGAAGGGTGCCATAGACATGTTCTCCATACCTCCGGCTACGACTATGTCGGCATCTCCTGCCTGTATCATCTGTGCAGCCATGTTCACGCAGTTCAGACCTGATCCGCACACCACGTTAGCCGTGACTGCTGGTGTCTCAATGGGAAGACCTGCTCCGATGGAAGCCTGACGTGCCACATTCTGTCCGAGTCCGGCCTGTATGACACAGCCCATATATACATGGTCTACCTTATCCGCAGGTACCCCTGCTCTCTTCAGAGCCTCCCCTATTACGATTGATCCGAGTTTTGCCGCAGGAGTTGTGGAAAGTGAACCTCCCATTGTGCCAATAGCGGTACGGCACGCTCCGGCCAAGACGATCTTTTTAGACATTCGATACCTCCTTATATGCTTTTCGCTTATGATCTGCGCCACTGTTCCGCACAGAAGCGCCGTAATAGTTTATCACAAGAGCCTTTGTTTTTCAACAGAAATGCCCGGCTGTCTTGCCGGGCATTTGCATTAATTTTCATGTTTATTTATGTTATTCAATAGACTGATTTCGTGCCGTGGGGCTCGAAGCGGAATCTCACTTCCGAAAGGCCTATGTTGTCCATGGCTTCGCGGAGTTTTCCTTTTTCCTCACTGTAAAAGAGGAGGAATCCGCCGCCGCCGGCTCCGATGAGCTTGCCGCCAAGTGCGCCGTGCTTTCTTGCATACTCATACCACTCGTCTATCTTGCCGTTGGACATGCTGCCGGAGCGCTTCTTCTTATTCTCCCAGTGGACGTTCATGATATCGGCGAATGTCCTGAGGTCTCCCGCTTCAAGGGCATCCTTGCTCTGATAACCCATCTCCTTGACCAGATCGAGATTCTTCGTCATCTCCGTATCATTACCCTTGGTCTTGTCATCCTGTTCTTTCAGGATGTTGGATGCGGATCTCTCAAATCCCGTGAAATACATGATGAGGTTATCTTCAAGATTGTACAGTGTCCTGTCGGAGATATGGAGAGGCTCGACCCATACATATCCGTCGCGCTTGAACTCCATCGTCATGATCCCACCGTAAGCTGCTATATACTGATCCTGCTTGCCTATCGGCTCCTTCAGCCTGTTCATCTCTATCTCACAGGCTTCCTCTGCCAGAGTCCTCGTGCTCACTATATCGCCCTTATACTCATGCAGAGCTTTCAAAAGTGCCGTGGTAAAGCTGCTCGAAGAGCCGAGTCCCGTACCGGCGGGGATATCCGCTATGGACTGTATCTCGACGAAACAGTCCTGCATATCCATAAGCTTAAAAGCTTCCCTGATTATGGGATGCTTTATCTCATCCGTCGTTTTCGCTTTCTCTATCTTGGAATACTTGAGGTATATCTCCTTTTCAAAGTTATCGTGAAGGGTGATATACACGTATTTGTCTATAGCTGCAGAGATCAGAAAGCCTTCGTTCTTTTCGTAATACGACGGCAGATCAGTTCCGCCGCCGCCAAGTGTTATCCTTAATGGACTCCTTACTATTACCATGCTATGTATCAGACCTCAGGCTCTATGAGTCCGTATGTGCTGCCTTTTCTCTTGTAGACTACGTTGACCGCGTCGGTCTCTGCATTACGGAACACATAGAAGTTGTGTCCGAGGAGCTCCATCTGTACGCATGCATCTTCGGGATACATCGGCTTCATGTCAAACTGCTTTGTACGTACGATCTGTATCTCGTCTTCATCCTGATACTCTCTCTCGACATACTCTTTCCTGAATGACTCTGCCGCCTGTTCCTTGTCTATTATCTTGTTCTTGTATTTCTTCAGCTGTCTTTCGATTATCTCCTCGACAAGGTCGATAGATACATACATATCGTTGCTGACCTGCTCGGATCTTATTATGCTGCCCTTTACGGGTATCGTGACTTCTATCTTGTGCCTTTCCTTCTCGACTGAAAGAGTCACGTGTACTTCGGTATCCGGAGTGAAGTATTTCTCCAGCTTTCCTATCTTCTCTTCCACGCTGGCCCTGAGTCCGGCTGTGACATCTATGTTTTTCCCTATGATGACAAATTTCATTTATGCAGTCCTCCTTAAATGAATATATGGGATGGTTGTAGTATACCAAATGGGCTGGCATTTCGCCAGCCCATGATTATGGTTAGATATGTTAGCGTCTTCGGTGTCATCGAGCCATGGCTTTATCAGAAGATTCTTCTTACAGCCAGTACGTTTCTGTAGCTTGCGCTCGATACCTTGATACCGGTCCTTGCCGTGGATGCGTGGACTATCTGTCCGCCGCCGATGTAGATACCCACGTGACCTGAGTAGCATACTATGTCTCCGGGCTGTGCCGCTGCCAGACCACCGCTTACGGCTGATCCTACGCTTCTGTCTCCACCGGAGCTGTGAGGCAGTGATACACCGAAGTTCCTGTATACGCTCATGACAAATCCTGAGCAGTCAGCACCGTTTGTAAGGGATGTTCCGCCGTATACGTACGGGTTGCCCACAAACTGCAGTGCATAATCCGCTACTGCCGATCCGGCTCCCGATCCGCCGGTTGACGCATATGTCACACCCGAATCTCCACC
>JAEEGO010000170.1 GCA_016280355.1 Lachnospiraceae bacterium
ACCTGCAAAAAGGCTTGATATTATGCCGTTTACGACTCCGACTACCACCAGAAGTATCTGTACAGGCAGTAGATTGAACATAACCTTCTGTGTAAGCTTAGCTCCGGACATCTTCTTTGTTTTCCTTTCCATACTCTACGCATCATCCCGGTATCCCGGATGGGCTCATGCTGCAGATATTATATATTAATCTTCTCTTTTTTTCACATAAAAAAGGCCCGCATCAGTCGAGCCGGATATAGTTGTTGCGTGCACACTCCTTTGCGGCACCCTTCATTGTAAGTGATATGAGGCTTTCCAGTATTTCCGGTATCGGAAGATGGGACTGACGCTTTATCTCATCGACACTCCTCGGATAAAGGTCAAGACAGTCATAGATAAGTTTTTCTTTCGCGGACAATCTGAAAGCGACCGGCTTCACAATACTGAACGTTCCGTCACACTTCTTCTTTCTGGTGACAGTAGGCTCCTCCTGTGCAAGCCCCAGCGCCCTTAAAATATCGTCGGGCGATCTTGCAACGCCTGCCCCTTCTGCTATCAGCTTATTGCATCCGGCAGACAGTGCATCGGTCAGCCTGCCCGGCAAAGCATACACATCCCTTCCCTGCTCTAAAGCATTGCTTACCGTGATGGCTGTTCCTGACTGCAGTCTTGCTTCTATCACAAGCAGCAGGTCGCACAGTCCCGATATGATCCGGTTCCTTGATGCGAAATATGCCTTTAACGGCTGCGTCCCCGAAGGATGCTCCGAGATCAGACCGCCTCTTTCTTCGATCATATCAAAGATTTCTTTGTTCTCCTTCGGATATACCATATCCACTCCGAAGCCGAGCACTCCGTAGCTTACCCCTCCTGCGTCAAGTGCAGCTCTTTGCGCTATGCCGTCTACACCCCTGGCAAGACCGCTTACTATCTGTACTCCCGCAGCTGCAAGGTGAGAAGCAAAGTACTCCGCCATGTTCTTTCCGTACTGCGTACACTCCCTTGCACCCACTATGGCCACCGTCTTTTTTTCAGGATCGGGCAGTCTGCCCTTCACGTATATCCCTGCCGGACATCCCGGTATGAATCTGAGATTTGCCGGAAAGTCATCTTCAAATCTTGCGATATATCTTTCCTCAGCCATTCCAGTACCTCCTGTCCACGCTCCTGAAGCCTATAGCCTCCGAAAGATGCTCCACTCCTATATCCAAAGCGCCGTCAAGATCGGCTATGGTCCGTGCTACACGTATCAGTCTGTGATAAGCCCTTGCAGAAAGGCCCATGCTCTCAAAGGCCTTCTGCATCAAAAGCTCTTCCTTCCTCCCAAGATGACAGTATCTTTCCAGATCCCTGACCCCCAGATCCGCATTGAAGCGTATATCCGTACCCCGGTATCTTTCATGCTGTATCGCAGCGGCCTCTTCCACTCTTTTCCTTATGGTCTTTGAACTTTCATTGCTTCTGTCACTTATCAGGCTTTCATATCCGACCTCGTCAGCCTCCGCGCATATGTCTATCCTGTCAAGCAGAGGTCCCGATATCCTGCCGAGATACTTTCTCACATCCGCATCCGTACACCGGCATTTATTCCTGTCGGGATAATACCCACACCTGCAGGGGTTCATAGCAGCACACAGAAGGAAATCCGCGGGATAAGTACAGGCACACTGTGCTCGCTGTATATTGATCTCCCTGTCCTCAAGCGGCTGTCTGAGTATCTCCAGTGCATTGTGGGAAAACTCCGGCAGTTCGTCCAGAAACAGTACTCCCCTGTGAGCGAGCGTACAGGCCCCCGGCTTCGGCACACTCCCTCCCCCTGCAAGAGCCACCTGGGATATAGTGTGATGCGGATTTACAAAAGGTCTCGTCGTGATGAGTCCCTGCCCGCCTGTAAGAAGCCCCGCCACACTGTATATCTTTGTGATCTCCATCTGCTCTCCCCTGTCAGGCTCAGGCAGTATCGTAGGCAGACGCTTTGCAAGCATTGTCTTTCCGGCACCGGGCGGTCCGATCAGGAGTATGTTGTGCATTCCGGCCGCCGCTATCTCCATGGCTCTCTTGCAGGTCTCCTGCCCGTTCACCTCACAAAAGTCGACATCATATCCTCTGTCCGCACTCTCTGTCACGCAGTCCTTTGCACTGTATCCGTCAAAGATATAGTTGAAGTATGCTTTTACCTCATCTATGGAAGACACGCCCACGACTTCGATCTCATCCACTGCAGCGGCTTCGACGAGATTGTCCTTTGGCACGAGGCATTTTCTTATCCCGATCTCCTTCGCCTGTATCACCATCGGAAGCACACCGTTTACCGCATGCACCTCTCCCGAAAGCCCAAGCTCTCCTATCACCGACATACCGTCTGCGGCATCGGAGGGGATTTCCTCCAAAAGTTTCAAAAGCGATACCGCTACCGCCAGATCGTAAGACGTGCCGGACTTTCTGATATCCGCGGGTGAGAGATTTACCGTGATCCTTTTCGGCGGCAGGATGATGCCTGAATTTTTGAGAGCTGTCCTCACTCTTTCTCTGGCCTCCTTGACTTCCCCACCGAGGAAGCCGACCATCTCGAATACAGGCAGACCGTCTGACATATCTGCCTCGACATTTATCTCCGTGCCGACAAGCCCTGACAGAGACAGTGTCTTTACTGAACTGTACATAGAAACTCCTTTCCCGGTGCCAGAATAGAACAGATGCGTTCAACGCACCGGCTGACATATAAAAAAATGATTGGTAACACGCTCAGGTGATGCCTGAACGTTTCGGCGAAAGCCGAAGTAGTGATACATATTGTATCACTACTTCAGGATTTGTCAAAAAAGAAAAATATCAGATACTGAATCCGGCCTGCTTAAGTGCATCCCTGTCGATGACGTTACGGTTGTCCATCGTCTTCATGATATCCTTGATGCCGAGATCACCGTAGATCATCTTCTGTCCAAGATCGATGATCTTGTTGTCGGCAAATGAGAGCACTATGGGCTCAAGAACATTGGATTTATTCTCGGTGATGACAAGACCCTTGTCACCGTTTGTAAGCTCCACACTGGTACCGGGAGCCAGCAGATTGATACTGTCTATAAGTGCCTGAGTCATTTCCGGATCGAAGAAATCCTCATGCTGCATCAGATATCTCACAGCCGTTATCTCCGAGCTCGGCTCACGCACATCACTCATTGCAGTCATATTGTCATAGACACGGGCAAGAGCAAGCACCTTTGCGCCGACAACCGATTTCTTAAGATTGTATTCCTCACCCGTATCGAAGGAATGAAGCATACGTGTGGACTGTGATACTATACGGCCTATCGCCGGTGTGGAAAGGAATGCGGCATCTATGATGCTCTCTCCTCTCTTCTTGCACTCATATATGAGCCTCTCGTCGCTCTCGTCCTTTACTTCCTTGTTCCTTACTTCTTCGGGAATATCGAGTCTTCCTACACCGTGCACCAGAGCTGCCGTCACGGTATCGTTCTGTTCGGAAAGCTTGACGTTCAGTTTGTGCGTGATCATCGCACAGAGCATAGCCACATACAGTGAATGCTTCGCAAGCTCATCCTCTTTACTTCTCAGATTCTGTACGAAATTGATCTTGTGGTCGAGACGACCGTAACCCTTTATGATCGAAGCGGAAATGTTCGGGAGTGCCTTTATGCTGCCCTTGTCATGGAGCTCCTTCAGCTCGTCTCCTATGGCAAAGCTTGTGACCATCTGGAAACGCTCAAACTCAATATCCTCTTCCGACATCGGAGGTACCGGCTCGGCAGGCTCCAGGATATACAGTCCGATTATCCCGAAGTTCTTCACACTCTCTATACCCTGACTCGTCAGCTTTGAATCCCGTTCGTACAGCAGCACGCCCTTTTTGTTGTATATGGGCTTTGCCAGCCTCATGCCTACTTTAAGATTCTCCTGCCTCACGAATATCATGTGAAAGTACCTCCAAGTATCTTCTCAAACTCTTCCGTGGGAACAGGCTTTGAATAATAGTATCCCTGTGCCACATCGCAGCCGGCATCCTTTAAGAACTCCGCCTGCTCTCTGGACTCCACGCCCTCGGCTATGACCTTCATGCCGAGATCCTTTGACATCTTGATCGAGTTTGCGACAATTATCTTGCCTCTGTTAGTATCTATTACTTCATCTATAAAGAACCTGTCTATCTTGATGACATCAACAGGCGCATCCTTCAGCATGTTCAGGGATGAATATCCCGAACCGAAATCATCCATCTCTATCATGAAGCCCTTCTCCTTGAGTCCGGACATCATCTCATACAGCGACTTCGTATCTTCGGTGAAAAGTGTCTCCGTGATCTCAAGCTCGAGCTTCTCCGGCTTGATGCCGTACTTCTCGACGAGCCCCGTAAAGGTACTCACCAGATCCGTATTTCCTATGTGCAGTCTTGAGATATTGACTGAAAGCGGTATGTCCACTCCGAGCTCAGCAAGCCTTCCGAGATACTTTGCAGTCTCCTCCCACATGAACTCATCTATGTGCTTGATGAAACCGTTGCTCTCAAACAGAGGCAGGAAATCACCCGGCATACGCAGTCCCTTTGTCGGATGCATCCATCTGACCAGAGCCTCTGCGCCGCATATCTTATTGGTCTGAAGCGAGATCTTGGGCTGTAGATACATGATGAACTCATGTCTGTCCATAGCGATCTGCATCTCGCTCTCCATCTCTGCAAGCCTGTTCTGCTTCACTCTGATGCTGTCATCATATACATCAAAGTTCGTAAGCGTATTGCCCTTAATGTTCTTCTTGGCAAGCCTTGCCCTGTCGCACATCAGCCTTACCGTTATGCCCCGGTCATCTATCTTGTAAATACCGTAGCTTAAGGTCGAGCCGCATCTTGAAGCCTCTTCGACATGGAAGCCGAGAGTCAGCTTTTCAATATAATCAAGGATGTCATGATCATCTTCATACTCATAAAGCACCGTGAACATATCCGACTGATACCTTGCAGCCACACCGTCCCAGGGAAGCGAACTGCGTATGACCTTGCCCAGCTCTCTCAGGCAGTTATTACCTGCTTCTACGCCGAACCTGTCGTTTATGATACGGAATCTGTCTATATCAACAGAGATGATGGCAAATTTGCTGTCGGGCCTCATCAGCAGACGCTCTTCTGTATCCTTGTAGAACTTCTCGCTGTTGCTGAGTCCTGTAAGTGCATCATAGTCAGCCCTGAACTCGAGCTCGGCCTTGATCTCCATCTCTGTATTGACATCCTGTATGCAGCCCGTGACACGTGCAAGGGAATTGCCTATACCCATGAGAGCCTGTACCGTGATCGTAAACCAGAGCGATACTCCGAACCTGTTCATCAGCCTGACGGTGATCTCATAGGTATCGCTTGCGTTCCTCACTCTCTGCAGGAAGTCATCATATTTGCCTCTGTCATCGGCATGAGGTATGAGCCCCTCAAGAAGAGACCATTCATCCTTCTGCATTGCATCGGTCACTTCAAACATATTTTCAAAAGTCGTGCTCAGATAATAGCTCTTCTCCGATGCATCATATTCAAACACATATATGCCGGTCAGTTCGTTCACGTGCTCGCTTCGCTCATAGTTCTTTGCGAGCTCGTTGCGTGCGGTGTTATCCTTGCGTATCTCCATGTAGCGTCTGCTTGCCACATAGTCTTCCACGATATCGTGTGAGAGATCGTTAATGTCCTTTGCAACAAGATATACCTTGTCGCTTTCCAGTATGGCACTGATTGAATACCAGTGATATGTGCCGTCCTGATACAGGAGCCTGACCTTGCTGTCCACATTGTTCCTGCCCATCCTGGAAGCCTCCCTGAGTCTGTCGGGAGACGAAGCAAGCATCATATCCTCTCTGTCATCGGGATAAACGACATGGTTCAGATAATACTCTCTGACGGTATCATAATTGTCCACGCGCTTGTCGACCATGGACAGGATATTCTCTTCTCTGATGCGGATACATCTCATCTCATCCAGATCTATCTCCCAGATGATATCCTGCATCTTCTGCATTGCCCTGTTGTAATTCTTCGTACTCTGATTGAGTACCTCTATCTGCTCAGCTATATCCTCTTTCGTAGCCGCAATGATATAGACCTTTATATTGTTGCGCATACGCAGACGGGTGGTCCTTGTATGTATGGTCCTTCTGAGTCCGGGTGAGAAGACATCGCCGTCTACAGATGACTGATTCCCCTCGAACTTCTTAAGCGGGCAGTCCTCACACTGACAAGATGCACCCTTTATGAGCTGATAACAGTATCCCAGGCTTTCTCCGGGTATCCTCTCATTGAGAGCATTGTTCTTGTACAAAAGATGCAGCCTCTCGTCGACCGCATAAGCCCAAGTCCTGACAGGATCCAGTATGTTCTTCACGAGCTCTATGTCGTGAAGCGAAACATTCTTACCTACAAACTGCTCCTCGTCCTTGATCTTGTCCGAGAAAAGCGCATATGTATTCTTATGTCTCTTGACGGAAGCATCGAGAGCTGCTGCCGACTTCGCGTACAGCTCGGAGATGTTCAGATTGTCACTGTGAGCTACCGTGGAAATACCTATTGCCACAACTTCCTTGAGATTCTCACTGTACTCACCCCAGGCTATCCTGAGTGAAGATATGATCGAGGATGCCCTGTCACACAGGATCATCTCATCCTTTATACCGAGAAGATAAGCAAATATGGTATCCTCTCCGCCGTAAGCGACGACATCACTGCCTCTGAGCACGCCCCTTACCACGTCAAGTGCATTCTGTATTGCCTTGTCCGCATGCTCCCTTCCCTCTTTAACTGAGAGAGCCTTGTAATCAGTCAGCCTTATCGCAAAGAGATTCGGCACGTCATAGATGGGAAGCTCAGTAAGAAACTCCTGCAGCTGCCAGAAGAACTCTATCCTTTCAGAGCCGGTATCCTTTTCTATCTGCTCAATGGATCCGGTGAGACAGCCGTCCATATTGGAAGACACGCCGATCTGGAACCAGGGGAAGTTCCCCTTCTTGTCCATGAACCTTATATAGCAGAAATTCCTGTGGGAAAAATCAAAATCCTGAGTAAAGAAGACTATCGCTCTCTTGCAGTCGTCGGTATGTATCTTGGCACCGACCTCGATGTTGTTTATAAAGGGCATGACCGTGCTATCGCCAGCCAGGATCCTGGTAACTGATGGATCGAATACCATCCTGTCCTCAGCACGATAATACTTAAAGCCAATACGCATAAAAAACCCCCAAAAACATATATTCTATATTTTACTGTTTTTTTCGAGAAATCGCAAGAAAAATCAGCTCTTGATGCGCTTTTATCAAAACAGAAAATCGGCCAGGATGCGGTTTGAGATATCCAATCCTCTGCCGGTGAGACGTATCCACCCGTTTGTATCGATCAGGAGCCCTTCGGAAATATACTTTTCTAGCACTTTGGCATAGACTTCTTCCACGCTCTTTCCAAACTCATTTCTGAAGTCATCTTTTGATACCCCTTCTGTCTTGCGAAGTCCGAGGAACATGAATTCCTCCATGGCTTCAGCCTCATTCAGCGTCCTGTCTTCGCTGCGCACCTTCCCCGGCTCTTTCATGTATTCGTTTATATCAGGCGTATTGGTATATCTGTGATCTCCGATAAGAGAAGCCGCCGACACTCCCACTCCAAGATAATCCTTCCTGTCCCAGTATCTGAGATTGTGCCTGCATCTGTGATCCCTGTCCTGCTCTCTCTTCGCATAGTTCGAGATCTCATATCTTTCGTATCCCTCATCCTCAAGAAAGCTTACGGTATGGCAGTCAAGCTCATACGCCTCATCCTCATTTGGCAGATGCAGTCTGTCAGCCCCCGTCTTTCCAAAGGGCGTTCCATCTTCAATGATCAGTGAATAAGCTGATATGTGTTCGGGATTTAGTGAAATGAGCGTATCAAGAGTATGCTGCAGGCTTTTCTTTGTCTGATACGGGATGGATGTCATGATATCCAGATTGATCTCGGCTACGCCGCACTCTCTTAAAAGATCATAACTTCTTTTGAGATCATCAAAGCTATGTATCCTTCCGAGCGCTCTGAGCTCGTTGTCATTGGCAGACTGCAAGCCAAGACTTATCCTGTTCACGCCTGCTTCAAGCAGATATTTTATCTTATCTTCAGCCGGGCATCCGTCTTCAGCCATACCGACAGTACCGGGATTCATCTCCATGGAGACTTCGGTATCTTCGCATATGGCCGTCACTGAATCTATTGTCTTAAGGATTCCCGCGATATCCCTGTGATCCATCAGACTCGGCGTACCGCCGCCTATATATACCGATGCGAGTTTTTTATCTTTAAGCAGGTCACTGTTTTTTTCAAGCTCTGCTATGAGCGCACCGGCATAGGCTTTCATGATATCCCCCGATGCGGGGGCCGAATTGAAATCACAGTAAAGACATTTCCTTACACAGAAAGGAATATGAACATAGACTGATATATCGTTACTCTTCATCCAGCTTGAGTACTGACAGGAAGGCTTCCTTCGGCACCTCGACGGAGCCTATCTGACGCATCTTCTTTTTGCCTTCCTTCTGCTTTTCCAAAAGCTTCTTCTTTCTGGAAATATCTCCGCCGTAACACTTGGCGAGCACGTCCTTTCGCACTGCCTTTACGGTCTCTCTAGCTATGACCTTGCCGCCCACGGCCGCCTGTATGGGTATCTCAAAGAGATGCCTCGGTATCTCACCCTTCAGCCTCTCGCACATCCTCGATCCCCTCTCGTAAGCAGATCCTTTGAAGACTATGAAAGAAAGAGCATCGACGTACTCCTTGTTGATCAGGATATCAAGCTTCACAAGCTCAGACTTCACATATCCTTTCATCTCATAATCAAAGCTTGCGTACCCCCTCGATCTTGACTTCAGTGCATCGAAGAAATCATATATTATCTCATTGAGCGGCAGATCGTACTTAAGCAGTACCCTTGTCTCCTCCAGATATTCAAGAGATGTCTGCACTCCGCGTCTTTCCTGACACAGCTTGATGATAGCGCCGAGGTATTCGGTGGATACCATTATCTCAGCAGCAACTATCGGCTCTTCCATGTGCTCTATCTCTGACGGTTCAGGCAGATTGGACGGGTTTGTAAGCTCTATCATCTCTCCGTCTGTCTTGTATACTCTGTATACGACACCCGGTGCGGTGGTCACAAGGTCGAGATCATACTCCCTCTCAAGCCTCTCCGCCACGATATCAAGATGCAGAAGTCCGAGGAATCCGCACCTGAAGCCAAAGCCCAGTGCAAGCGATGTCTCCGGCTCAAATGTCAGTGACGCATCGTTTAACTGCAGCTTCTCGAGTGCATCGCGAAGGTTCGGATAGTCTCTCGTGTCTGCGGGATATACTCCGCAGTAGACCATCGGGTTCACCTTCTTATATCCGGGAAGCGCCTCATCACACGGAGTAACGGCAGACGTCACCGTATCTCCGACTCGTGTCTGTCTTACGTCCTTTATGGAAGCCGTGATATAGCCGACCATACCTGCTGAAAGCTCATCACAGGGTATGAAGCGTCCGGCTCCGAAATAGCCAACCTCCACTACTTCTTCATCTGTACCCGAAGCCATGAACCTGACCTTATCTCCGCTTTTTACGCAGCCGTCGAAAACTCTCAGGAAGACTATAACTCCCTTGTATGAATCATAGAGTGAATCAAAGATAAGACACTTCAGAGGCTTATCGGGCGCTCCTGTCGGTGCCGGTATCTTCTCGACAATTGCTTCAAGAACCTCATCTATACCTATACCGGACTTTGCCGATATCCTCGGTGCATCAAGTGCTTCTATGCCTATCACATCCTCTATCTCATTTGCAACCCTGTCGGGATCTGCTGAAGGCAGATCTATCTTATTCAGCACGGGGAATACATCGAGATCATGATCCATTGCAAGATAGACGTTTGCAAGTGTCTG
>JAEEGO010000171.1 GCA_016280355.1 Lachnospiraceae bacterium
AAACCTTACCTCGTCACCTACCTCATAACGCACCAGATATCTCATACCGTCTCCGGTGTCACGTACCCTTAAGAGGTAATCTCCGTTCTCCGAGACGCTTCCGAATATCACCCGCATGATGGGTAGATTTGAGATCTGCTCTTCCTGTATCGGTCCTCCAAGCCGGACAGACTGAAGTGAGATGTTCTTCTCCACTTCTATCTTTTCGTAGCTTTTTTTGTCTGCACACAGCAGGCCGTAATACCTGTCGTTCAGGCTCACACGTCCTCCCGTATTGACGAACACCGTCAGGTCTTTCGTCTTTGCGTTAAATTCCTTCGCTATGCAGACAGGCCTTGTGAGGCATACTGCCTCGACCTTCTTAAGAAAAGGAAGAGTACCCGAGAAACTAAGCACCTTTTCCCCCCTCGATATGTTCTCAGATGGCATCAGGAACACATCGCATTCCGGAATCCTAACGTCCAACTCTTCATAACGTACCCAGGTTTCATATACCTCATACCCATATACTTCTATCCGCATGAGAAAATCTTCTCTGCCGGTATTGATGAATATATAACTCCCCGGGTCTCTTGGCTCCGGTCTGACGGGAATGCCGTCCCTCTTGAAAACAATGTTTCTTTCTTCTACCTGCGCTCCCGTAGTCGTATCGACGAGCCGCACCAATAGATCAAGTTTGGCTCCGAATACAGAAGCCGCCATTACTCTCTCCTCCTTTCTTATTCTTCATCTCCTGCTACATGCAGCCCGAAGCTTGCATCCACGACGCGCGGCGTCTCAATGATGTCGCCGCTCGACAGGTATACGGGTGCCGCCTTGTAGAACAGGCTGATCTGATATGGCTTGTTGATCGCCTGCCACACCCTTACCTTCTCCTCCAGACTTATCTTCGCCTGAGACAGTGTGATCGGAGGCTCCTGGGTGGTAAGCCATGACTGCAATTCATCGGGGCGCACAGAGTTGTTGTCATTGACTATCTGCGCTACCTTTCCGATGATCTTTTGTATATCCGGCGCCTTGAGTCCCATCTGGGAGGAGCCGTTTATAAAGACCATATAGTATAACGTATACGGTCTGGGCGGCTTTGAAAGCTCGGCCCTGCCACGCTCTATGAGCCTGGGGGTCGTCACCTGTACGTCTTCCACTATGTCATAGAGGTACAGGCCCACTATATAGTCCACGTCCTGTGAAAGAGGGGACGATATCTCTATATTGTTCGGTGAAGGTATGGGCTCGGGGCACATCTTCTCCCTGAGCGTCTTCACTATGTGTGCACTTACATCTGCGATTATGGGATAATCAGCCATCTGTCTCTCCTTATCCGGTCATGCTTTCCGGTTATTTATCTCCGGTCAATGCCTGCAGCAGTTCCTTCGCCTTGCCTTCCATCGAGCCTGTCAGACATACCGCATAGCTCGACTTCGTCACGTATTCACAGTGGCAGTCAAAGAGATCCGTAGCATCATCCTCTGAACAGTAGGGATATCTCTGCATCACCACTTCATATTTCAGCTTCTCCGATGAGCCTCCGCGGCTTAATGTTTCGCTTCCCACCTTAAAGATATAAGCCTTGCTTCCCGAGGTCAGCGTAGCTGTCTTCCTCGTATCGTCGTAATAGTACCTGAATGAGCTGCACAGCCCTATCGTCTCGAGGCTTATATACCTGGGAGTCTTTGCATCGTACTGATTGTACAGGTATTTATTGTTCTTCGAGCGCATGAGCTCTGCCCATCCCGAAGCCAGTCCAGCCGCCGTATTGTTGCCGCTTCGTCCGAATCTCGATACAGCTGCCACCGCTATCGCAAGCTCATCCGCACTGAGCTCATCTATACCCTTTCCGAACATGCTCTGTATCGCAGCCAGGATATCTGCCTCGCTTGCACCGGCTGCGCCGCTCTTGTCGCTCTTATCCGAGCCGCTTCCCTTGCCGGATCCGCTGCCAGAGCCAGAGCCTGAGCCGCTTCCTGAGCCTGAACCGCTGCCTGAGCCCGATCCGCCGCCTGATGCTGCTGCAGCTCTGTCAGCCACCTTGCCTGCGGCGTCGCTCTTGCCCATACCGGCCAGTGCGTCTGTAGCTGCGGATACATCCGCCTTGGGGTCGTCCGCTATCTTTGACAGTGCATCGTTCATGATGTCCTTTGCCATGTCATCATCCGAGCTCTTGCCTGTATTCTTCTCTTCCTCGGCTATATCCTGATCCACGGCTTCTATCATCTTGTCATAGTTCTTCGCTCCCGCGAGATCGTTATTATCCAGTGCCGCATCTCTCTTGCCCTGAAGCTCTGCCTTTTTATCGTTCAGCTTGTCGAGCTTATCCTTCAGACTGTCGTCCGAATTCTTTATCTGGTTTGCGAGATCGGTCAGCCACTTTATGTGGTTGTCTATCGATCCGTCAGCCTTGGGCTTGAAAGCATCCTCTCCCACAGCGTCGTAGAGGTCATTTGACCATGATATACATCCGTTCACATATGTGAGTGCCGCCGAAGCCTCTTCTCTTTGCTTATATGCATCTATCAGGTACTCGAGCTCGCTCCTCTTTCCCTCTGCCTTGTCATAGGCATCGTTAAGCAGTGTCTCCGCAGCCGAAGCTCCTCCGCCGGAATCAAGCATCCCCTGATATCCCGAAGGCTCACCTTCTGTCAGCGCTTCCTCGTAGTTGCCCTCCGCGAGGTCGAGCAGTGAGCTGTCGAGCAGGTTTATCTCGCTGTCCGCATGCTTTACGATGTTGTTCTTTATATTGAGCACATCACGGAGCAGCACTATGGGACCGCCTGCTCCCGAAGCACTCGCCTGCTCTATCACTTCCTCCGAGTATTCATACTCGGCATGTCCCAGCACGCTGTCCGCGTCTGTGAGTGCCTTTGCCATATTGCTGCTGTAGCTCTGGCTGCAGTTCTGTGTGCATGTTCCTATCGCATCAGTGAGGGCGCTGTCTGCATTATGAGGCGATCCGTTGCCAGAAGCAGTCTT
>JAEEGO010000019.1 GCA_016280355.1 Lachnospiraceae bacterium
CATGAAATTTGACGGAAGATATATGGAGCAGTACTCCTGGGCCGAGTCTACCGCGGGCCTGCTGTACTCCATTTCCGAATACAGAAAAAAGATATCCCACTGATCCGGGCTGATTCTCCGGCCGCGTCTGTATATATATACAGATGGACATACCAATATCCTCAAATCGACATAATCTGCATGCAAAACGCACGTTTTGTTTAAAGAAAGCGCATAAATACGCAAAAAAATGCATAATTATGACACAGTTATGATTGTTAATTGAAGCAGGTTATGTTAATATAATTAAGTTTTTATATAATAAGGTGGGAACATGGAGAATTCTGACAGCGATTACAAAGCAGCGATAGCGCGCAACCAGTTTAATCCAGGGGCAGCGATGACGACAGGAGACACTCCTGTGGAGATAATGCTGGACATCCTGTTCAATATGGTGAAAGCCTTTGCCGAAGGAGTGATGGAGGGCTACAAGGGCGCCAAGAAAAAGGGATCGGCCAATGGGCAGCAGGGACAGCAGCAGGGGCAGGCACCCAGTGTACAGGAGCTGCAGCAGATGACGCAGACCATGACACAGATGATGCAGACCATCATGCAGATGATGCAGACTCAGCAGCTCATGCAGCAGCAGACCCGTCAGGCACAGCCGGTGCAGCAGATGCAGCAGGTACAGCAGCAGACGCAGCAGGTCCAGCAGCCGGCACAGCAAAAGGCACAGCCGAAGCCGGAACAGCCCGGGGTGCAGCAGGCACAGCCGAAGCAGGTGCAGCAGGGGCAGCCGAAGCAGGCTCAGCAGACACAGCCGCAGAGTGCGGGAACGGAGACGTCGCAGAGCAAGGCGGGAGCCTCCCAGGCACAGCAGGGACAGGTGAAGCCCTCGGAAATGTTAAGGCTCTTCCGGGAGGCTGCAAAGAAGACGGGGGGCATGAGATGGTTCTCCGATGAAGAGATAAACAAGACCATAGATGCGCTCAACAAGATGAAGGAAAAGGACGGCAAGCTTTCAAGTAAAGGCAAGGATTTCCTTGATCGTATGACAGAGCTTAAAGACGGTATACAAAAGCAGAAAGACGGGAACTACGCCAAACTGTATGTAAGGGCATATGATGCGGCGTACGAATTCGCCCAGGAGAACACAAAAAACGGAAGAAAAGACGAAGCTTCCGCAGAAGCAAAGGCTATGGCCGATATGGTCTTCGAAAGGCTGAATGAGAATCAGAGGATATATACTCTCCGTAACGTAGTGCCTCAGGTAGAGAAGAAGGCAAAGAAAGAGGCGGGCCTTTCGCAAAGCGACAGGGAAAAGATAGAGAAACAGAAGGCCGCGGACAGCAACAAGAAGGAGAAGATGTACGAGAAGGCCAGAAGTGCAGTAAAGAAGGCCAGGGAGAATCAGAGGAGCCGCGCGGTGAAGAAGGATCCTCTGAGCAAAGGAAGGGTCATGTGACCGACAGGAGATACAGACGATGACAGACTGGCATTACGCAGTATCGAGTTTCGTGGACATGTTCGCGAATATGAACTTTACCGAAGGCCCCATATTCTATGTGATAGGCATGGTGGCAGCCTTGTACTGCTGCCTGGAGGGCTATGGCATCTACAAGATGGTACTCGGTGCCATGGGGTTCATGCTGGGCTTCAGGGCAGGCTACTATGTTTTCGAGGGTCTGGGATATACGGGAGAGAGACTCCTTATGGGAGAGACCTTCCTGGGACTGATACTTATGGTGCTGGCCTACAGGATATTCCTGGCAGGGATAGGGATAGCGGTCTTTCAGTTCGCAAGCTCCAACCTTCCGGTATATGTGGAGGCGTTCTTAAAGGACAGGGTGAGATACCCGTTTCTCATCACAGGCTTTGTGGTGGTGGCAGTCTCCGCAGTGCTCGCCTTCATCATTGCGAAGTATTCCGTCACAATGACGAGACCGGTGCTGGTGTGTCTCACGGCTGTGGTCGGCGGATTTGCCGCGATCAATTTCCTGCTGGATCTGCTGCCTGTGTTCCCTTATGAGGTGGAGCTTCCTCCGGCTTCGTCGGTAGTGTGGCTTTTCGCAAAGGTGTTCCTTTCGGCGGCGGGAGTAGGAGTACAGGGCGTGAAGGACTCCCCCGGAGTGTTCTGAAGATGAGATACAATCTCCGCGGGGAAGAAGAGAGCCGGGGCAGGACAGAAGGTGTACGGCACAAGGTAGAACTCAAGGTTCTGTCTTTTCTGCGTTATTTCGTGCCTGCTGTAGGACCGCTCTTTGTATACCTTCTGACAGAGGGAGCTTTCGTGGTATTCGGATCGGCGATAGTGCATCCGGAGCTCACTCACGAGGAGTTCATACAGCAGAAGATGAACATTTACATGATATTCGGGGTGATAGCCACCTTTTTGATGCTCAGGGCATATTCGAGGAAATGCGGCAGCACTTTTTTCGAGGATGCATCCCTGTACAGAAAAGACCTCAGCCTGGTAAAGAGCGCTGCGTGCCTGCTTTTCGGACTGGGAGCGGCTCTGGGATTGTCGGCCTTCATCTCGCTGCTGCCCAAGGTGGGACCGGTGGCTGCATATGACGAGAGCATCCAGAACCTGTATGAGAGCTGGTCGGTATATCTGGGCGTCCTCTTCAATACCTTCTTCACTCCGCTGGTGGAGGAGGTGGTGTTTCGGGGCTATATGCTCAACAGGCTGCTGCCCCACTGGGGCGAGAAGGCTTCGCTGTTTGCGGTAAGCTTCTGCTTTGCTTTCCTGCACGGCTCGGCACTCTGGATGCTCTATGCATTCCTTATGGGCTGGCTGATAGGAAAGGTTTCGATACAGGAAGATAATATTTTTTATGCAGTGCTCATGCACATAGGCTTCAACCTGCTGTCTTCAATGCTCTGGTTCATTTATCTCTTCAGACCGGGGACGCAGGAGGCTCTGGCAGACAACAAGCCCATGTTGCTCTTTTTGGGGATACTTGGTGCATCGGTGGCACTGCTCATAGCAAAGGCATACAAAATGGAGAGGCAGAGCCTCTTCATTACCAGGTTTTTCAGAGGTGAGATATGAGAGACGAAATGCAGGATATGGGAAAAAAGCTGCTCAAGTGGATACCCGTGATACTGATAGGTGTCTTTGTGCTCGGCTTCATCACGGAGGCCGTGCTCTTCGGGCTGTCCAACTATTTCGCCACCGGTACTCTGAGCTTCACCGGTGCGGATTTCCGCGAGATCTTTTCTCCCAACACCCTGGTGTTCGGTGCGGCTGAGGTCGCCATCATACTGGTGGCAGTCGTGGTGAACGGCAACTCGTCCATACTCAGAGCCTCCAAGAACATGCTGAACAGCAAAGCGGAGAGAGTGGAGGGCTCGCTGGAGAACTCCCGCTGGATGGAGGAGAGGGAGAGGAACGAGCTCTTCCCGAAGGTGCAGTTCTCGAAGCTTTCAGGGCTGAAGAAGGACGGCATACCTCTTTACGCCGTATACAACAGCAAGAAGAAGGATATGGATATCAACATCATATCTCCGGCCCACGGTATCATAATAGGTGCCACGGGATCCGGTAAGACGACTACCTTCGTCAATCCGGTGGTGCAGATACTGGGAAGATCGGGAGCGGGCTCATCCATGATATGCACGGATCCGAAGGGTGAGCTGTTCCAGCTTCACTCGAAGCTGCTCTCCGAGAACGGCTACAACTGCATGGTGCTCGACCTGAGAGATCCCTACAGCTCCTTCAGGTGGAATCCTCTGGGCTCCATCTACGACACTTATCAGGAATACCTCCACAAGGGGGATGACATACTTGAGCATATGGATTCCATAGATGATTATCCGGATCTTGAGCTCGTCCATGACCGCTCGAAGTTCGTGGACGACGAGCCGTGGTACGAGTGGGAGGGAGCAGCGTATGCAGTGCGCGTGGATCTTATCAACCGTGCGCGGATAGAGAAGCAGAAGCTTTTCGATGAGACCTATGAGGATCTGAACGATCTGATATCCGTCATCTGTCCCATAGAGAACGAGAAGGATCCCGTATGGGAGAAGGGAGCGCGCTCCATCATCATGGCTACGGCGCTTGCCATGCTGGAAGATTCCGAGGATCCGAAGCTCGAGATGACAAAGGATAAGTTCTGCTTCTATAACATCAACAAAGCCATAAGCAATTCGGAGGATGAGTTTGCGGCGCTGAAGGACTTCTTCGAGGGCCGGTCGAAGCTCTCAAAGGCTGTGGGACTGTCAAAGCAGGTGCTCTCGGCAGCCGATCAGACTCTTTCCTCATATATGAGCATAGCTTTCGACAAGCTGTCCATGTTTAACGACGAGGGACTGTGCGCTCTGACTTCGGCGACCGATATACGTCCCGAGACCTTTGCCGAGAAGCCTACCGCACTCTTCCTTAAGATACCGGATGAGAAGGATACGCGACACGCACTGGCTGCAGTGTTCATCCTCTGTATATACAAGGCCCTCATCAAGGTGGCATCGGCGAGGGAGGATCTTTCCCTTCCGAGGAATGTCTTCTTCATACTGGATGAGTTCGGTAACATGCCGAAGATAGACAAATTCGACAAGATGATAACAGTCGGACGTTCGAGGAAGATCTGGTTCGAGATGATAGTCCAGTCCTTCGCCCAGCTTAAGAACGTATACGGAGAGACCGTTGCGGATATAGTGAAGGGCAACTGCGGCATCAAGCTCTTTATCGGATCCAACGACATGCCGACCTGTGAGGAGTTTTCCAAGCTGTGCGGCAACATGACCGTCAAGACACAGAGCGTGTCATCGGGACTCAAGGATAAGACCGGCAATATCAACGTATCCACGTCGATACAGCAGCGTCCGCTGATCTATCCCAATGAGCTGACAAGACTCAACAATGCCAAGAGTACGGGTAATTCCATAGTCGTGACATTCAACAACTATCCGCTGATGACGAAGTTCACTCCGTCATACAAGTGCCCGCTGTATGAGATTGGACAGATGGACCTCACTGATGTCAGAGCGAACGTTTTCTTCGGGGACGATATCTACTACGACCTGGATGAGAGGAATTATCTCGTGCTGGACGAGGGAGCTGAAGAGGATGAGGAAGAGCCGGTGTCAGAGGAGATCGCAGAGGATGCGGATACGGAAGAGATGACCGCAGATCAGGACGGAGATACAGGCATCGATGAAGACGATACGGAAGGATCTTATGAGGAGCCGGAGGATATGTCCGCTGACGGGGATACAGAGAACTATGATGATGAAGACACGGATGAAGACACAGATACAGACACAGATGAGGACGAAGACGGAGCAGACGGGGAAGACGATGATGAAGATACAGATGAGGAGATGGATGAAGAAACTATGATGCGGCTCATGATGGAAATGATGAACGACTATGAACAGCATGCCTCGGGGTGGCTGGGCTCAGAAGAAGGAAATGACGAGGTAGCGGTCTCATAATGGATAAGATAAAGAAGATACTGAAACACATACTTATAGCGGTGCTTCTGGCATGGGTACTGATCCTGGAGATACTCAGGTCGCCTGTGGAGATAAGGGCTGACGGTACATCATCCACGACGTCATCGACCAATACGGGACAGACGCTGTACGATGCTCTTAGATCCATCTACGGAGAGTCGGGATCGTCGAGCTCCACAAGCTCCACTTCCACCTCCTGCGTCACCGTGGAGCAGATGATGAAGAAGATGGAGACAGAGCCCATCGGCCCGGAAGTGGCGGATACGGAACTGGATGAGCTCTATCATGAGGACTATAAGGTCTACGAGGAGAGACTCGGTGACTATACGATATATGCCAACGTCAAGAACGGGGGAATGACGAACAGACCCGTGGTGATCGATGTGCCCAAGGGAGTGGGAGCCACCATGAAGAAGGACGGATCCGATATCTCCTTTGTGTCAAAAGAGGTGATAGAGGGAGAGGGAGCCTATGTCCTGGATCTTTTCGTGGGATCGGACGAGGATGATTTCGCCAACTTCTCGGATCAGACCTTCTTAAGAGCCAAGTTCAGATTCCGCATACAGTACAATACCGGAGTGAACGGAGTCGTGGGAGAGAGCACTCTTGGCAAGGAGAGCGAGGACGAAGAGATAGACTACGGGGATCTCCCTGAGGATATGAGACCCGATGACTACGAATATGAAGATATGACTGTAGACGGAGAGGAGAGCGTCTCTCAGGATCAGGTGCCTGCGGATGAGACCGTACATGCGGGAGCGGAGCTCTCCAGCGGATATGACGTTGCTACAGGCTACTACCTCAACACCCTTCGTACGGGAGAGACCTTCTATACCAGCCTGCCCAACGGCAGCATCACCAATGAGGCTGTACTTGTGCAGGAAGCCCCGGGACTGGAGCTGAAGGCATACAGAAACGGACAGGAATACGAGGGCTTCGTTCCGGGTGAGTACATACAGGAGGTCGGAAGCTATGCGATCTATGCATCGAAGCCGGCGGATCCGGACTACATACAGTCGTACAAGTTCGGGAG
>JAEEGO010000020.1 GCA_016280355.1 Lachnospiraceae bacterium
CATAGAAGGAATAGAAGAGATCACGGACGGACTGAAATGCAGAGTGGTGACATTCGGGGAGAAAGAAGGAGCAGACTACAGGGCGGAGAATATCGTGCTCGATGAGTATGCGAGAGCTACCTTTGAAGCAGTCCATGAAGAAAAAAGAAATAAATATTCCCTGGGGGTAGGCGGAGTCCACAACGTGACCAATTCACTCGCGGCTATCGCCGTTGCTGAACAACTCGGAGTCTCATACGAAGATACGGCAGGAGGGCTCGGGGATTTCAAGGGTACCGACAGGAGGTTTGAGCTTAAGGGACAGCTGAACGGCTTCACCATAATAGATGACTATGCCCACCATCCCACAGAGATCAGGGCAACTCTGGCTACAGCGAAGAAATATCCCCATCGTGAGCTCTGGGTGGTATTCCAGTCGCATACCTATACCAGGACCAAAGCGCTGCTGCATGACTTTGCCAGAGAACTCGCTGTGGCGGATCATGTGATCTGTGCCGAGATCTACCCCGCAAGAGAGACCGACAACCTCGGGATCAGCGGTGAAACGCTGGCTTCTGAGATACGAAAAGAAGGTACTGACTGTTATTATTTTCCCACGTTCGGGGAGATCGAAAAATTTATCAAAGAAACACTTGTCGACAATGACCTGTTGATAACCATGGGTGCCGGAGATGTAGTAAATATAGGGGAAGAACTCCTGCAAAATGCATAATCCACAATATCCACAAAATATAATTAACAGTATACGGGGGTTATGATTGCGATATTTCCGCAGATATCCACTTTACCTACTTTATCCACTTTAATAGGCTTACGGGAGACCATTCCGAAAAGCCTATTTTCTTTTAAAATCCGTTGTGCTATACTCCGCTTCGCTTGAAATAAATGCGTAATAAAATAGTCGTTAGGAAAGAGAATGAGTGGCATAGTTTTAAAGGGAAATCGCTATTCGGGGAATACCATTGTCTCGAATTGTTTTATCGATGATTATCTGGCTGACGCCAACGGCGCACAGCTGAAAATATATCTGTACCTGATGAGATGCATAGAGGCCGATGAGCCTGTATCCGTACCGCTTCTTGCAGACAGGTTCAACTACATGGAGACGGATATAAGACGTTCCCTGCTCTACTGGGCAAGGAAGGGCATCGTGTCCCTGGAGTTTGATGAAGAGGAGAACATCTCGGGGATCATATTAAACGATCCTGCGGAAGCTCAGGAGACAGAGGTCACCATACCGCGCCGGCGTGCCGAGAAGCATCGCAAACCGGTATATTCTGCCGATGATCTGAAGAAGTTCAGCTCCGATGATGACATCAAGCAGCTGATATTCGTGGCGGAGCAGTATCTGAAGAAACCCCTCACGCCTACAGAGATGAAGACCATGCTCTTTATGTATGACGGACTCGGATTCTCTGCCGATCTGATAGAGTATCTGATCGAATACTGTGTGGGTAAGGGAAAGACATCCATGAGATATATCGAATCCACTGCCATGAACTGGGCAGAGGATGGGGTAAAGACCGTAATAGATGCAAAAGGCAGGGAGAAGAGATTCGGCGGAAGCGACTATTCGACCGTGCTCAGAGCCTTCGGGATCACTGACAGGAAACCTGCTGCAAGAGAGATAGACTACATAGACAGCTGGAAGAACGAGTGTGGTTTTTCGATGGATATCATACTGGAAGCAGCAGGCCGTACGATCATGAGGACATCAAAGCCTTCTTTCCAGTATGCAGACCGTATATTACGGGGATGGGCCGAGAGCGGCGTGCACAGCATGGAGGATATAGACAGTCTGGATGAGGCATATTCTTCCAGGATGCAGCAGGGATTCAGACCTGTACTCCAGTCATCGACGGCACTGCAGGGAGGCAGAGCCGGCAGTGCAGCCAAGAGAAAGGGCAGCGCAGGCAAGGGACATTTTGATATGGAAAGACAGTATGACTTTGACGAGATAGAAGCGAGCCTTCTTGGCAGACGTCAGGGATAGGAATACGGATGGGAAGCAGCGTATACAGAGAAATAATGACAGACTACGAGCGTCAGCTCGCTGCAGATAAGAGATCACAGAAGAGCCGTGTACAGGAGGTATATACACGGATACCGCACTATAAGGAACTCGAACACAGAACGGCGGATCTCTCCGCGGAGGCAGCAATAAAAGCAGCGTCCGGACTCAAGGAAGACGTCATGCTCATCATGCATGAGCTGTCTCGCATATCCGATGAAAAGAAGAAGATGCTTGCAGATGCTGGACTTCCGCAGGACTATATCTCACTGAAGTATGAATGCCCGGACTGCAAAGATACGGGTTATGTCGGCGGCAGGAAATGTCATTGCCTGATACAGAAACTCTCACAGAAACTCATAGAAAACAACTATATCGGCAGCGGTATATACGATAAGCTTCAGACAGAAAACTTTGAAACCTTTTCTTTTGACTATTTCTCCGGTAAAGATCTTGAGAATATGGAGATGATACATTCGGCAGCGGAAGGATTTGTCGATTCGTTTGCCGACAGCTATCGTAATATGCTATTCTATGGTGGCGTGGGATGCGGTAAAAGCTTCGTGTCAAACTGTATCGCCAAAGCACTGATAGATAAAGGCGTGGCAGTCGTATATGTCAGCGCGATCCGACTGTTTGACATACTTACCGATCAGCATTTCAGCAGGGGAGAAAAAGACAGGGCAGGATATGATACTTTGTTTTCATGTCCGCTGCTTATCATAGATGATCTCGGTACGGAGATAATAAGCTCTGCCATCATCTCGGAGCTTTTCAACATACTGAATGAAAGAGATCTCGGATCGCATCCGACCATCATCTCGACAAATCTCACGCTGGATGAGATAAAGACCAAGTACAACGACAGGGCACTGTCGAGGATCATAGGTAATTACGAGCTGTATAAGTTTACAGGCGAGGATCTTCGCCTCAAACGACGGAGGGAAGCATAAGTGGCTCACACACACGACAAGAGAAAGCTGGATACCATTCCCGTAGGCTCTCTGGGAGTCATCGCTTTGGAGGGCTGTAAGGAGCTCGGAGCGATGGTGGATGACTATCTCATCGGCTGGAGAGAAGACAGGGAGAATGAGCATAAAAATTCTCTTGCATTTTCCGGATACATGAGAGACACTTACCTGCTCGATTATTCGCTCCCGAGATTCGGATCGGGCGAAGGCAAGGGAATGATCAACGAATCTGTCCGCGGTATGGATCTGTACCTTCTTGTAGATATCTGCAACTACAGCGTTACTTACAATATGTTCGGCGAAGAAAACCATATGTCGCCCGACGATCATTATCAGAATCTCAAGCGTATAATAGCAGCCGTTGGAGGCAAAGCAAGACGTATCACTGTAATCATGCCGTTCCTGTATGAAAGCAGACAGCATAAAAGAGCAGCAAGAGAATCTCTGGACTGTGCAATAGCTCTGCAGGAGCTGGTGAAGATGGGCGTGGATAATATCATCACTTTCGATGCCCATGATCCCAGAGTCATGAACTCGATCCCGCTGAACGGATTTGAGACCGTACAGGCTTCATATCAGTTTATCAAGGGACTGCTTAACGGAGTGAAGGATCTGGATATATCGCCCGAGCATATGATGGTGGTCTCACCGGATGAAGGAGGGATGAGCCGTGCCATCTATATGGCCAATGTCCTTGGTCTTGATATGGGTATGTTCTACAAAAGACGCGACTATTCCCAGATAATAGACGGCAGGAATCCTATCGTGGCGCATGAGTTTCTGGGTACGGATGTCTCCGGAAAGGATATCCTTGTACTTGACGATATGATAGCTTCAGGCGAGAGTGTGCTTGAAGTGGCAAGAGAACTGAAGAAGAGAAAGGCACGGAGGATATTCATCCTGGCAACATTCGGTCTTTTCTCAAAGGGCCTTTCGCCTTTCAGTGAGGCGGTAGAAGAGGGAACGATATGCAAGGTGCTCACGACAAATCTTGTCTATCAGAGCCCGGAGCTTCTTGCAAGCTCATGGTATATTTCATGCGACATGAGTAAGTATCTGGCTTATATTATAGATACGCTGAACCACGATTCATCGATCAGTGACCTGCTGAGTCCCAACCAGAGGATACAGTCGATGGTGACAAGGTATAAAAACGGCGAGGTCTGACCTGCCGTATACGGTGTGTTCGAAAGCCCAACCACACTAAAATAAAAACTAGGAGAAAAAAGAAATGAAAAGCAACACGTCAGCCGCCCTCAGGGTGGCAAAGGGCGGTATCATTGCCGCACTCTATGTAGTACTCACCCTTGTTTCAAATGCATTCGGACTCGCAAACGGAGCCATACAGGTCAGGATATCCGAAGCACTGACCGTACTGCCCGTATTCACACCGGCCGCCATACCCGGTCTTTTTGTCGGATGCATCATAAGCAACACATTAACGGGAGCGGTGCTTCCTGATATCATCTTCGGCAGTCTGGCCACCCTGGCAGCTGCCTGGGGGACATACAGGATACGCCATATGAACAGATTTCTGGCTCCCATCCCGCCGATACTTGCAAACACCATAGTAGTACCGTTCGTGCTCAGATACGCATACGGAGCGGAAGAAGCCATACCGTTTATGATGCTCACGGTATTTATCGGGGAGTTCATCTCGTGCGGGGTATTGGGGATGATGGTGTATCCGATCATCCGGAGGATCTCAGGATCGCAGGCATAGCCCTGCGATCTTTTTTTCACACTTATTTTTCGTTGATATATGTGAGATATTCGTTATCCATGGCTTCGAAGGTTGCAGTCGAATCTCCCATGCCCAGATAGTGCGTGCTGCCGGAGGCGGGATCATATATCAGCGTATTCTTTGTGTCGTATCCCACTATCAGCACAGGGCCATGTTCAGAGGAAGCGATAACGGGACAATCATTGGAGACGTAATATAATACGTCGGAGAGGGTAATATCGCGCAGTGCCAGCACGTCTCCGTCGATATTTGCTTCCAGGAGATGTCTGGATCCGCTTCCGTCCGGCATCGAAGAGCGGGAGGTTGCGCCTGATCCGGCGTATGCGAGCAGTGCATCGAGACAGTCGTAGAGGGCTGTCTCTTCAGAGCCGCCGCTCAGATCCCCGAGTTCGGATATGATATGTTTTGTCTCACGGCTTCCCTTACGCCAGATATAGGCATTTTTCATGTTCAGCACCAGACCCGAGCCTTCGGATGCTCTTTTCAGGGAGGTGTTGCTGTCAGAGTATATGCCTTCGATATCTCCTCCGATATACACGGGATAACCCTTTGCCTGGACATTATCGTTGCGGGCCATCTCTACACTCCTGCTGCCCTCGTACAGAGCGAAATCCGGAGTGAGGAGCTGCAGCCTGGAAAGGGAGACCTCGTTTGTGAGCTGTATCTCCGTAATGTTCCCGCGCTGTTCGGTAGAAGCAAGTATGATCTTGTTGGATGAGCTCTTGTCAGAGGCACTGCTCATGATCTGGTCATGATCAAGAGGCTCATAGCCCATACCTCCGTCGGAGGGCACGATACGGCTGATATCGATTGTGGAATCGGAAATCTCGATGGACGATATGAACACACCGGGCTGCGAGTATTCCTTCTTTACGTTCCCGTCACTGCCGGCTATGGATATCGATGACATCGGAGTAAACGAGATCCCGAGAGGAGAAATGATATTGTCAGTGGCATTGAGCAGACCGTATACCAGATCCTCGCCTATAAAGCCGAGCAGCCTGATGCTGCATCCCGGAGGTGCCTGGATGTCAGTGGAACTGCCGCTCTCCATATTCAGCAGTGTGATGTCGCTCGTGGAGTCATCGTTACTCATGTCCGAGCCGGCACCGACTTCATCATTTGCAACATAAGCTGAGATGCGTCCGCTGGATGAAGATGCGACCTCGTCGAATGCGATACCGGAGGCTATCAGCTCGGCGGTCTTACGTCCGACGTCAATAAGATATACGCCTCCGTCTATATACAGATAGAAGTTGCCTACGCGGTCTACGTAGGAGAGTCTTGCGAGATTGGCTTCAAGCATGTCGGCAGATCCGAGATAGGGCACAGAGACCTCCTCTTCCACCGAATTAAGAGAGCTGTCATAGTAATAGACCACGGCACAGATCTCACCTTCGTGGACTCCTCTGTTCTGGTATCCGTATACCAGAAATCTGATGTTGCCACCCTCATCAATGGAAAGTACTTTGATGTCATGGCCGTCATACCGGGTACGCTCATCGTCGTTATCTTCATCCGCAAAAGAAAAGACACGTGCGACCCTTGAGCTCGCAGCCCTGTAGGTGAAAAGAGAGCCGCCGGTGACAAAGGCTATGGCATCCTTGGCGTTGTTTTCCGCTATCTGTACATCAGGATCGTGTATACCAAGCAGTATCTTGTCATTGGCAAAAGAAGACTTGCCGCCCGTAAACATCTCATTCATCGTACGTTCGTAATCGAGCATATACATCCGCTCATCCGAATATCGCACACGGAAATACTCCGAGATGTCATAGAAGGTGTCTTTATTATCTATGCCGCAGGAAATGCGGTAGGTCACTTTGAAGGAGCCGATATTTCCGGCCATGTCCAGAATGCGGATATAGGTTCCGGTAACAGGGACAGGCTGCAGCGCACCCCAGGTGATCTGGTCGAAGCTTGAATGTATATCCACATGAGCAAATGTGGAGTTGTCACCGGTGGAGTCACTTTCAAGATAAGTGGTCAGGCTTCTGGCTGCTTCCTTATTCAGGGTAAGAGACGAAAACTGACTGACGAAAGAGACCATGTCAGTGGTATGGAGAGTATCGTCGGATATCACGCGGGTATAGTATCTGGCGGATTTGTTGTCGGGAAAAGAAAGGATGATGCACAGGGAATATTCGGTGCCGCTTTCTATCAGATCCTTCAGCTGCAGAGTGGCGAATATCCTGTCATCCTCTTCGGTGTAGTCGTATACTTCGGTGGATTCGATGAGACGGCTGCCGTCGGCGGGACGCAGCTCCATTTTCATGCCTGTGATGTCGGCCGCGTATTTATCGACCTTTATGCTGAGAGTGCGGTTCTCGCCCAAAGGTGAGAGATCACCTCTGTATTTTGTCAGATCAGGCTCATACAGGAGACCGTGCATGGCATTGGTCTCGTTGCCGTCGTAGAGCACATATACCATGGGCAGAGTGGCCGGAGCCATCTCCGTTGTCATGGTCGTATTGCCTCTGCTCATCGTGGCACTGAAGACTATGATGCCTACCAGAAATATGAAGATAAAACTTGCGATACGGGCTAAGGTTTCTCTCATTGATCTTCTTTTCTTTGTTTCAAAAAGTATAGCATTTCAAGGTATTAAAAGCTATAATCTAAATATATATACTATGGAGGAGGGGTACCATGGTCAAGAAAGAAATGATAGCCATGCTTCTGGCCGGAGGTCAGGGCAGCAGGCTCGGGGTGCTTACCACGAATATGGCAAAACCCGCTGTTCCTTTCGGCGGCAGATATCGTATCATAGACTTCCCACTGTCAAACTGCATCAATTCCGGCATAGATACCGTCGGAGTACTGACTCAGTATCAGCCGCTCAGACTCAATACCCATATAGGCATAGGCATACCGTGGGACCTCGACAGGAACGTCGGTGGTGTGACGGTGCTCCCGCCGTTTGAGAGAAATATAAATACCGACTGGTATACGGGCACGGCAAATGCCATATACCAGAACATCGAATACATGGAAAGCTTCAACCCGGATTATGTACTGATACTTTCCGGCGACCATATCTACAAGATGGACTATGAGGTGATGCTGGACTTTCACAAAAAGAAGAACGCGGCAGTCTCCATAGCAGTCATGCCGGTACCCAAGGAAGAAGCCAGCCGTTTCGGCATAGTCGTTGCAGACGAAGACAGGACGATCACGGAGTTTCAGGAGAAGCCCGAAGAGCCTCACAGCAATCTGGCATCCATGGGAATATACATCTTCTCATGGAGGATACTGAAGGAAGCACTGATCGCAAACTCGGATCAGCCAAATCTTGATTTCGGCATGCACGTCATACCCTTCTGCCACGGCAAGGGTGAGAGGATATGCGCGTATGAATTTAACTCATACTGGAAGGATGTAGGGACCCTGCACTCATACTGGGAAGCAAATATGGAGCTCGTGGATATCATACCCGAGTTCAATCTCTACGAAGAATACTGGAAGATATATACAAAGTCCCAGGTAGTGCCTCCGATGTATATCGGGAGCAACGCCTATGTGGAGAGGACCATATCCGGAGATATGACCGGGATATACGGCAGAGTGTACGGCTCGGTGATAGGATATGATGTCGTCATAGGCGAGGGGACAGAGATACATGATTCGATCATAATGAACGGGGTACGTATAGGATCGGGATGTTATCTGGACAAGGCCATCATAGCCGAGGACACATACATCGGAGACAACGTACGTCTCGGAGGCGGAGAAGACAGACCGAACGATACCAGACCGGATATCTACAACAGCGGACTTATAACGGTAGGAGAAAGATCGATCATACCCGGAGGTATCACTGTCGGTATGAACTCAGTCCTTTCAGGGGAACTGACATCAGACGATTTCCCGGGAGGGAGACTGCCGTCAGGCAGCACTCTGATAAAGGGAGGTGAGAGAAGATGAGAGCCATAGGCATGATCCTCGCAGGAGGCAGCAGCAGGCGTATCAAGGAACTCACGAAGCACAGGGCCGTTGCGGCTCTTCCCATCGCCGGCAATTTCAGGAGCATAGATTTCGCACTGTCATCCATGACCAATTCTCATGTACAGAAGGTGGCGGTGTTCACTCAGTACAACGCAAGATCTCTCACGGAGCATCTGAGCTCATCCAAGTGGTGGGACTTCGGACGTAAGCAGGGAGGACTGACTATCTTCACTCCGTCCATCACGGATGACAACAATCTGTGGTTCAGGGGAACTGCCGATGCGATGTATCAGAATCTTTCCTTCCTCAAGAACAGTCATGAACCCTATGTGATAATCGCATCCGGAGACTGTATATACAAGGTGGATTACGGAAAGCTGCTTGAGTACCACATAGAGAAGAAAGCAGATATTACCGTTGTGGTCAAAGATCTGCCGGACGGCTTCAAGGCGGAGAGGTACGGCTGCGTCAAGCTTGACTCCGACGGCAGGATCACCGACTTTGAACAGAAGCCCATCATAGCCACTTCCAACACGGTCTCCTGCGGTATATACATACTGCGCAGAAGGCAGCTCATAGAGTTTGTAGAGAAGTGCGCAGAAGAAGACAGACATGATTTCGTAAGCGATATCCTGGTGCGCTACAGAGATGTCAAATCGATATACGGATACAGACTCGACACGTACTGGAGCAATGTGGCATCTCTTGATGACTATTACAGGACCAATATGGATTTCCTGAAACATGAGGTCAGGACCTTCTTCTTAAGAGACTATCCCGTCATTTACACCAAGGCCGATGATCTGCCTCCGGTGAAGCTCAACGTGGGATCGAATGTGAAGAACAGTCTGATCGCCACCGGCTCGATCATCAACGGATCCGTGGAAGACTCGCTGCTCTTCAAGAAGGTTTTCGTGGGGAGCAACTGCAGTATAAAGAACAGTATCATACTGGATGATGTCTATATCGCAGACAATTCTCATATAGAAAACTGTATCGTGGAGAGCCACAGCACACTCAAGGCAGGCTATCAGCATACGGGAGGAACGAATATAGACGTCATATCGGAGAAGGGCGAAAGATACATTTTATGATAATAATAGCTGGACTCGGAAATCCGGGTGATAAATACGAGCACACAAGACACAATACAGGATTTGAAGTCATAGATGAGCTCGTGAAGAAATACGGCATCGTGCTAGACTTCGCAAAACACAATGCCATCTGCGGCAAGGGCATCATAGAAGGAGAAAAGGTAATGCTCATGAAGCCGCAGACCTATATGAACTCCTCGGGAGAAGCAATAGCGGATGCGATCGGTTTTTACAAACTGTATCCGAATGACGGGCTGATCGTGATATATGACGATGTAGATCTGCCGGCCGGAAAGATACGGGTGCGCGAGAGCGGATCCGCAGGCGGACACAACGGTATGAAGGACATCATAGAGAAGATCGGTACCGAGGATTTCGTACGTGTCAGAGTGGGAGTAGGAGCCAAGCCGGAGGAATGGGACCTGGCAGACTGGGTGCTGTCACGCTTCCCGGAGGAGGAAGTATCTTTGATGAAGGAGGCCCGTAAGACGGCGGCGGAAGCTGTGGCTGATATCCTGACAAACGGAGCAGAACACACGATGTCACAATACAACTGATGATAAAACAATCTGTAACAGAACCACTTAAGGAACTCGGAATATTCGATGACCTGAAACGAGCATCCAAACGCAAAGGCATCACACACATCACGGGGCTGACTGATACGGTACGCCCCGTCTTTTCGTATGCACTCAGCAGTAATGATAAGGGCAATCTCCGTATGTTCATCACCTACGATGAGATCAGGGCGAAGGAGATAATGGATATCTGCAGTCTTTTCGGAAAGAACAATTACTATTTCCCGCCGAGAGACATGATGTTCTATCAGGCCGATCTCTCCGGCAACCTCCTGATACAGCGCAGGATGCAGGCTATAAAGGCATTGAATGAGTGGAAGGAAGAAAAAGACGATAAGACGGAAGATCTCACCGTAGTCACGACTTTTGATGCACTGATGGAAAAAATGGTCCGCCCTGATCTGATATACGGGAATGTGATCACATTCAGGGTAGGAGATGTACTGGACATAGATGAGACGGCGCGAAGACTCACGGATCTTGGATATGAAAGAGAGAGTGAGGCGGAAGAGGCAGGAAAGTTTGCCGTAAGGGGAGGCATAATCGACATCTATCCCCTGACTGAAGAGAATCCCGTAAGGATAGAACTCTGGGGTGATGAGATCGACAGTATAAGAGAGTTCGATGCCATGAGCCAGCGCTCCATAGAGCAGATAAAGGAGACAGCGATATATCCGGCAACCGACCTTATCACTGACAGTGATATCAGACTCCGGGCAAAGGTGAGGATAGAGGAAGAAGGAAAGAAGATCGCAGAAAAGCTCAGAAAAGCGATGCGGACTGAAGAAGCTTACAGGCTTAAGACGCACGTGGACGGAGTATGTGAAAGTCTTGTTGAGCACACCGCGATAAACCTTTCTCCGTTCATAGGATATCTGTACGACCATACCGCTACCCTGCTTGATTACTTTGCCGGAACAGATGCCGGTATTTTTATAGACGAGCCTTCAAGGTGCGAAGAAAAAGGGCATGTGGTCGAGAAGGAGTGGTCCGAAAGCTGCATACACAGGATAGACGGCGGATACATGATGCCGAAAGAAGCGGATGTACTGTGTGATACGAAAAGCGTCTTTGCAGGGCTTATGGATCTGCCGGCCGTATCCATGTCGATGATAAACCTGCACCATGAAGATCATGTATATGAGAATGAATTCTCGGTCTCATCCAGAAGTATCGG
>JAEEGO010000172.1 GCA_016280355.1 Lachnospiraceae bacterium
AAGATAGCTTCGACACTGCCAAATGAATCGAGCTGGTTTCAGGGATATGATGAAAAGTTTTTCTTTGACAGAGGGGCAGGATATGAGGCGATGGACAGAAGCCTGTGGCATATCCTGTGCTGGCAGTTCCTCCTCAGAAAGAGAGGACTGTACAGGAATACGATATCTGCCGGAAGGGCATATCATGCAATGAAAGAAGGCAGAGCAGACTACAGACGGACGGCAGGTAAGGTGCAGACACAGGAATAATCAACAGGGGGCAAAATGGGGGCGCAGGATACGAATGAAGGCCTGACACGATATCTCAATACACTGGAAGCATGGGCTCTGTCCATCGGATGTGCCGTGGGATGGGGAGCCTTTGTCATGCCGGGAACGACCTTCCTTCCTCTTGCGGGTCCTTTGGGCACGGCCATTGGCATGATCATCGGAGCTGCCATCATGTTCCTTATCGGCTGCAACTACCACTATCTGATGAACAGATATCCCGATGCGGGAGGAACGCTGACGTACTCCATACGGGCCTTCGGTTTCGATCACGGTATACTGAGCGCATGGTTTCTGATGCTCGTATATATAGCGATCATGTGGGCAAATGCCACGGCAGTGGTACTGATCGTAAGAAATCTTCTGGGGGATGCACTCCAGTGGGGATTTCATTATCAGCTGGCAGGCTATCATGTGTACGGCGGTGAGGTCGCACTGACCATAGCGCTGATCGTGCTGTCAGGTATCATATGCATTAAGAGCAAGAGGACTGCCGCTGTCATACAGACTGTAATGGCGATCCTTCTGGTGACCGGTGTCGCGGTATGTGTAAGCGCGGTCATCATACATCACGGCGGTATCTCACATGTCACGCCGGCCTTTTCACCTGACGTTAAGAGCAGGGCTGATCAGATATTCAACATCATCGTACTGGCCCCGTGGGCCTTTGTGGGATTTGAATCCATATCCAACTCGACTCAGGCATTCAGGTTTTCTCCGCAAAGATCGATATGGATAATGCTGGTATCGCTGATACTCGGTATGATGTGCTACGTCATGCTGGGAGTGATAGCCACCGCTGACGTGCCCGCAGGCTTTGCAAACTGGACGGAGTATATTAATAAGCTTGACAGCCAGAGCGGCTATGCCAGCATACCCACGTTCTATGCGGTAACAGAAGCCATGAAAAGATACGGACCTGTCGTGCTCGGTATCACACTGACAGGCGGCATAGTGACCGGGCTTATAGGCAACTATATAGCAGCGAGCCGACTGATGTACGCCATGACAAAGGACGGCATACTGCCGGAATGGTTCGGACGGCTTGATAAGAAAGCAAATCCTTCCAATGCACTCCTTTTTCTGATGCTGATATCTCTGCCCGTTCCCTTCGTCGGAAGAGCGGCCATAGGATGGATCGTGGATGTAAATACCATAGGAGCGCTGATAGCATATGCATATACATCCTTTGCAGCCTTCAGACTTGCCGAGGGAGATCACAGGACATATGTAAAGATCACGGGCATCATCGGCACCGTGGCATCGGTGATATTCCTGATCTACTTCATGGTGCCGAATATCTGGACCGTGAACAGCCTGCCTACGGAGTCTTATCTCATACTGATCGTATGGAGCGTGCTGGGCTTTCTTTTCTTCCGTTATGTGTTCGGCAAGGATACACATGACCGTTTCGGCAAATCTACAGCGATCTGGGTGGCACTGCTGTTTCTGATCTTCTTCACCTCCATGCTCTGGTTCAGGCAGATGGTAAACAATACTACGGCGAGAGTGCTGCGTGATCTGAAATACTATAACGAGACCGAGCTTGCCGAACACGGCGTGGTCCTCGATGAAGAAGACACGGCAGAATCCGAACTCTATCTGCAACAGAAAATGGAAGAAGTGAACAGCGATATGGTGCGCAGCAGCTGGATGCAGATGGCCGTCATCATAGCTTCGCTCTTCATCATGTTCAGTATATACAGGGCCATGACTCAACGTGAGAAAAAGCAGATAGAAAGAAGGATACAGGCTGAAGAGAGCAGCCGGGCCAAGAGTACCTTCCTGTCAAATGTGAGCCATGACATAAGGACGCCGATGAACGCGATAATCGGATACACGGGGCTTGCTAAAAAGGTGGAGAATGTGCCCGAGGAGGCGTCACAATATCTTGACAGGATAGAGATGTCGGGACATCAGCTGCTGTCGCTTATAAGTGATGTGCTTGATATGAGCAGTATCGAAAGCGGAAAGCTGGAGTTTGCTCCCCAAAGGACAGATCTCGTGAAGATGATGGACGATGTAAGGGAAGTTTTTTCCACACAGATGATAACAAAGAGCATCAATTATACAGTAGATACATCGAAGGTAAAGGACAGGACGGTGATATGTGATCCCATCCAGCTGAACAGAGTACTGCTTAATCTGATAAGCAATGCTTACAAATACACGCCTGATGGCGGTGCGGTAAGGGTAAGCCTTGTCCAGACGGGACTTATGGACGGTACCGGCTCATACAGACTGAGCGTTAAAGACACGGGCATAGGCATGAGTCCCGAATTTGCTTCGATGGTCTTTGAATCATATTCAAGAGACAAGGCCGTGCACAATATCCAGGGTACCGGCCTCGGTATGGCTATCACAAAGAGCATAGTGGATCTGCTGGGAGGCAATATCGAGGTACATACAGAAGAAGGAAAGGGCACGGAGTTTGCCGTAAGTCTGAAGCTGCCTGTGGCAGAAGACGGACCGGATACGGAAGCAGAGGAAGAGGGAAGCCTGACAGTCGGAAAATCCTTATCGGGAGTGAAACTGCTGCTGACAGATGACAATGAGATCAACCGTGAGATAGCAGCACTCATACTGAAGGAAGCCGGATTTGACGTGGACACGGCAGAGAACGGAAAAGAGGCTGTAGCGAAGGTGGCATCATCCAGACCCGGAGAGTATCGGGCGGTGCTTATGGATATACAGATGCCTGTCATGAACGGATATGAGGCGACAAGGGCGATCAGAAGACTTGAAAATACAGAGCTTTCGAAGATACCCGTGATAGCCATGACGGCGAATGTTTTTACAGAAGACATAAAGGCGGCAAAGGAAGCCGGTATGGATGATCATATACCCAAGCCGATAGATGCGACACTCCTTATAAAGACGCTCGGAAGCTTTATCGAGGATGGCGGAAGAACAACGCTTTAGCTTGATTAGATCCCTGAATATTAGTAAGATTAATGTTGGAAAAAAAGACATATAAAGACCCGGAGGAGAGAAAATATGGATTACGCAAAAGTATCACTTGAAAAGCACTATGAATGGAAGGGAAAGATAGAGGTTGTGACGAGAGCTCCTCTTGACTCCTCTGAGGCTTTGAGCCTTGCATATACGCCGGGCGTCGCACAGCCCTGTCTTGAGATACAGAAGGACCCGGCAAAATCATATGAACTGACACGCAGATGGAACACGGTGGCGGTGGTAACGGACGGTACTGCCGTGCTCGGACTCGGAGATATAGGACCGGAGGCAGGCATGCCCGTTATGGAAGGCAAATGTGCGCTGTTCAAGGCCTTCGGAGATGTGGATGCGATACCGCTTTGCATACGCTCGAAGGAAGTGGATACCATAGTGGATACCGTAGCCATGCTCCTCGGATCCTTCGGAGGCATCAACCTCGAGGATATATCGGCACCGCGATGCTTTGAGATAGAGAGAAAGCTCAAGGAGATATCGGATATACCGATCTTTCATGACGACCAGCACGGTACGGCCGTGATCACTCTGGCGGGTCTTATGAATGCCCTGAAGGTGGTGGGCAAAAAAATAGAAGACGTAAAGATAGTTACCTCGGGAGCCGGTGCCGCAGGCATTGCTATCATCAGGCTTCTCATGGCAATGGGACTGAAGAACGTGATCATGACCGACAGGCAGGGTGCCATATACAAGGGCAGGGACGGACTCAATCCGATAAAGGAAGAGATGGCTGAGATAACGAATCAGGACAGGGAGTCCGGAACACTCGCTGACGTGATAAAAGGTGCGGACGTATTCATAGGAGTATCCGCTCCGGGTACGCTTACACAGGATATGGTTCGCAGCATGGCAAAGGATCCGGTCGTATTTGCCTGTGCCAATCCCACACCGGAGATATTCCCGGATGAGGCTAAGGCTGCCGGTGCAGCAGTGGTCTCCACCGGAAGGAGCGATTATCCCAATCAGGTCAACAACGTGCTCTGCTTCCCGGGCATATTCAGAGGAGCTCTTGATGTCAGGGCAAGTGATATCAACGATGAGATGAAGATAGCATCAGCCAGGGCACTGGCTGCACTGATATCGGATGATGAGCTGTCAGCAGACAACATACTGCCGAAGGCTTTCGATCCGAGAGTCAAGGATGCGGTGGCTGCGGCTGCGGCAAAGGCAGCCATAGAAAGCGGAGTGGCCCGGATCAGGCCATAGGGTATATAATACAGATATGACACAAACAGCCAGTATGTACGCAGATTATCTGCCGGTCGGGGATATAGCTGTCCTGGCCTTATGTTTCCTGATATTCATACTGTTTCTCGGTACTTTTGTGGACAGGAATATCCAATACCGTCAGTTCTGGTATGGTATTGGTTGTATTGTGTTGGGCTCTCTTGCAAATCTTTTCTATCACCAGCTTCTGTCTGAAGTCGGCAGTGGGGTACCGGCCGCGACGATAACGGTGATCAGAGATATCAACTGTTTCCTTTTCCAGTTCACCATGGTCCTGCATGTAGATTACATACTTCGTCTGGTGTCGGTGACAGGTAAGGAGAGGACACGTATCAGGGCGGTCGTCGGCACACTGTTTGTTGCATTCGTTGCCCTTCAGATCGCGGGACATTTCCTTCATTTCGGATTCTACATAGATGCTTCGGGCAACGTACACAACGGCTTCAGGCTGTCATTTGCGATAACGTACATCCTGCTTACATTCATCATTTTCTACCTGCTCTTCAAGTACAGGAACCGGATGATACCCCAGATAACCACAGGTATAGTACTTACCTTCATTCTCTGTATCTATATGATGATCCTGCAGGGCAAGCACGGCCAGACTTCATATACAAGTACAATATTTATGCTGCCCACGATCGGCTTCATGTATCTGCTGCACGCCAATCCGTTCAATCTGGCTACAGGCTCCATCAGCGGCGATTCGCTGACTTTTGCTGTACGTGACTGCTTCCGCAATAAAGAGAAGTTCGTACTCATGTATCTGGATGTGGTGGAGATGAACTCACAGCAGGCCATACCTGAGTCGATGCGCTTTGATATATACAGGTTCTACAGAAGCGAGATAAGGAAGCCAATGCTCTTCCATCTGAGCGCAAACAGACTGCTCCTCATGTTCAGGGTGAAAGACAATAAGGATCCCTGGGCAAGAGTCGAGAAGGTGGTGGATATGTTCCGCACCATGTATGAGCGTCACAGGCTTGACTTCAAGGCGGTCTTCATGGAAAGCGTCGATGCCATAAGCCGTGATAATGACTATATCGAGTTTTTGAAGTTCATTGCAGGTAAGATGAACTTTAATGAGTTTCACTACGTGAAAGAAGAAGATATAGCTGACTATCAGAATCAGAAAAAGATACTGGCAGAGCTTGAATCAATAGCGGAAAGCGGAGACCTTGACGATGAGAGAGTGCTGACTTTCTGCCAGCCGGTATACAACGTTGAGAGCGGAAAGTATGATACCGCCGAGGCTCTGATGAGGCTGAAGCTTACGGAGTTCGGACTGGTACCGCCGTATCTTTTCATACCTCTTGCAGAGAAGAACAATCTGATACATTCACTCAGTCTGATCATACTCAATAAGACCTGCAAGGCCATAAAGGGCTTTCTGGACAGCGGTCTGCCTTTAAAAAGGATTTCCGTCAATTTCTCGATACAGGAGATAAGGAACGAGAACTTCTGCTCGGATGTGACGGGTATCATAAACCGCAACGGCATACCCTATGAAAAGATCGCGATAGAGATCACGGAGAGCCGTAACGAACGTGACTTCGACATGGTAAAGGAGAAGATAGAGCAGCTGAAGTCCTATGGCATAAAGTTTTATCTGGATGATTTCGGTACAGGGTATTCCAACTTCGAGCGTATCATGGAGCTGCCTTTTGATATCATCAAGTTTGACCGGTCTTTGGTGATACAATCAGGCAGGAACAAGGCGGGTGAGTACATGGTGGATACCTTCGCGAGCATGTTCCGCAAGCTTGATTACAGGGTGCTTTATGAAGGGATAGAGGACGAGAACGACGAGAAGCGATGTATCGGCATGTCGGCTCAGTATCTTCAGGGATTCAAGTATTCGAGACCGATAGAGATAGAAGAACTCAGAGACTTTCTTGAAATATGAAAAAAAGCAAGGTTACAAAACAATTTCTTATAACGATCATCATCGTCTTCATACTGCAGGCGACTATGCTTGCGTATATCTTTACCACTTTTTACAAAAATTCAGCTACAGAGATCAGGGATCTGGGAGTCAGCAACATGAGGAGTCAGGCTGCCATGGTGGAGGGCTACCTGGATAACGGCGGAAACGTGCTCTGGTTTGCTGCGGACTCGGTTGATTATATGATCAAAAACGGTGCAGGGAAAGAAGAACTGCTTGATTATCTGTTGGGAGAGACGGCGCAGATGCAGCAGCTGTTTGATAAGAACTTCACCGGCATATACGGATATCTGAACGGAGACTATGTCGACGGTGCGGGATGGACTCCGCCCGATGATTTTAAACCCAAGGAGAGGAACTGGTATCTGGAAGGCATGGAGGGCAAAGGAGAGATGGTCCTCTCTGACCCTTATGTGGATGCACAGACAGGAGAGATAATTATATCCTACACACAGATGCTCTCGGACGGTGAGAGTGTACTGGCTTTGGACATCATATTGAATGAAGTCCAGAAGATCACGGAAGAGATGACTATGGGCGGCATGGGGTACGGCTTCATAGTGGATGATGAAGGACTTGTCGTAGCCCATTACGATATAAATGAAGTCGGAAAGAATTACCTTGAAGATCCCGTATGGAACAGGGTAACAGAGGCTGTGTATCAGGATCAGGGTAATGAATTCGAGATGTATATAAACGGGGAAGCTTCTACCGTATTTTCGGACAGGATAGCCAAGAACTGGTATGTGGTCATTGTAGCGGACAACTCGCTGCTGTATCACAACCTCAGACTTCAGATCCTGACCGGAGTGCTGCTGTCTCTGGCTATATATGCGATCATCGTCGTATTCTGCGTGATCTCTGTGAAAAGGATAGCAAAAGCAGAACAGGGAGAGCAGGAGAGTATGGAGCGGCTTAAGAGGATGAGCATGAACGTCATCCAGTCCCTGGCTTCCACGATAGATGCAAAGGACCGTTACACGAGCGGACATTCCCAGAGGGTCGCAGACTATGCGCTGGAGATCGCCCGACGGATGGGCAAATCCGAGGAGGAGCAGCAGATAGTGTATGCAGCCGGTCTGCTGCATGACGTCGGAAAGATACGCGTGCCCGGTGATGTCATAAATAAACCCGGGAAACTGACAGATGAAGAATTTGACCAGATACGCATACATCCTGTCAGCGGATATCATATCCTGCATGATATACATGATGATGCAAGGATAGGATACGGCTCCAAATATCATCACGAGAGATATGACGGAAAAGGATATCCCAACGGACTGGAGGGGGACGATATCCCCGAGATCGCACGTATCATAGCAGTGGCGGATGCGTATGACGCCATGGCAAGCGACAGAAGCTACAGAAAGCTGCTTCCGCAGGATGTTGTAAGAGAGGAAATACTGAAGGGAAGGGGCTCCCAGTTTGATCCTAAGATAGCCGACATCATGCTGCAGATCATGGATGAGGACAGTGACTACGGACTGAGACAGAAAGCCGATAAGGTAAGGAATGTGCTTGTGATAGACGATGATGAGATGACAGTGATGGTCGTGAAGCATATCCTCAGCAAGATGGAACGGGTCAATGTGATCGGGACGCATACAAAGCAGGAGGCAATGGATGTTCTTGCGGAAAAATACATAGACCTCGTCCTGCTCGATCTGAAAATGCCCGATACGGACGGCTTCACTCTCAGCGAGGAGATACGTGCCGAACATGACATTCCGGTCATACTGATGACGGGAGATCGGAGTATAGAGACTATAAAGAAGATAAGGGAACTCGGAATAGACGACTATCTGACCAAACCTCTGAACGGAGCCATCACGAGAGAGACCGTGCACAGCATCCTGCACAGGAGCAATCCGGAACTGTGATCAGGGACCGATGCACGGCGGTGACGAAAAGAGGAGCAAAAAAGAGGGGTATAGCACGAAAGAGAGGGTACAGTGGACTGGATAGTAGTAGTAGATGATGACAGAACAAATCTGATCATGGCAGGCCGTATCTTAAGTGATCAGGACATGCGGGTGACGGCTCTGAAGTCGGGAAACGCTCTTCTGGACTTCTTAAAGGACAACAGGCCGGATCTTATTTTGCTTGATATCCGAATGCCGGATATGGATGGTTTCGATACCATGGAAAAGATGAAAGAGATGATATCCGAGGAGGATATGATCCCGGTGATCTTCCTTACGGCAAACGAGAGTCCGGAATCCGAGACAAAGGGTCTGGGACTTGGAGCAATGGACTTCATAAGAAAACCCTTTGTACCCGAAGTACTGGTTATGAGAGTCAGACATACGATAGAGCTTGTAAGGCTGCAAAAGGATCTTACATCCGAAGTGGACAGGAGGACGAAGGAAAACGAAACCCTGTCTTTCCACGTGGTGCAGACACTGGCTGAGGCAATAGATGCAAAGGATACCTATACCAACGGTCATTCGGGACGCGTAGCGGAATATGCGAGAGAGATCTCCGCACGGTACGGATACAGCAAACAGCAGCAGGATGAGATCTATATGATGGGACTGCTGCATGATGTAGGTAAGATAGGCGTACCGGATGCCGTGATCAATAAGCCCGGAAGACTGACGGATGAAGAGTTTGAAATGATAAAGCAACATCCTTCGGTCGGATACAATATACTGAAAAACATAAAGGAAAAGCCCAAGCTTTCCATAGGAGCAAGATGGCATCATGAAAGGTATAACGGTACCGGGTATCCTGACGGACTGAAGGGAGATGCTATCCCGGAGGAGGCACGTATCATAGCCGTGGCTGATGCATATGATGCAATGACGAGCCACAGAAGCTACAGGGATGTGCTGTCGCAGCATATCGTCAGAGGGGAGATAGAGAACGGAAAGGGATCACAGTTCGATCCGGTCTTCGCCGATATCATGCTACGGATGATAGATGACGACACTGAGTATGAAATGAAAGAGGATTGATGAAGCAGCCATGGTAATGGATTATCTTGAAAATATCGGACAGCTCCTTGCCATAATGGTGGCCCTGCTCATATCCCTGTTCCGGTATATAGGCAGCAGGAGACGCAGATGGCTGTATGCCGTGGTCTTTTATCTGGGCAGTCTGCTCAGCACTTATTTCTGGACGGCATATCTTATCATTATGGGTGATACACCGAACGTGTCAGATTTCCTCGCGTATTTCGGATGGAACGTAGCGTTCCTTTCGATGATGGTCCTTACTATCCATCTGAAGACAGAAGAAGAAAGAAGATATATACATCCGCTGATGTTTCTTCCCATACCCATCAACGTCTGTCAGTTTTTTCTGTATATACAGTTCGGAGGAGTACTGAACAGCCTGTATCAGGTGACCGTACTTACCGTCACGATATGCTTTGCTCTTCAGGGACTACTCTGGTATCTGAAGAAAAAAGATGAGGGGGCTGAAGTACCTCATATAGCGGGAGCAGTCCTGCTGTATTCCATTTTCGAATTTGGCATGTGGACATCCTCCTGTTTCGGCGGATGGCAGGGGTTATTGTATTTCCCGTGCTCTTTTCTTGCGAGCGCCGCACTTCTGCTTCTGGTATGGGCCATAGAGCGGAGTCTCGCGGAAGACAGTCGTGAGACAGGAGTCATCATAGACCACAGGATACAGAACATACTGAAGACAGCATACTTTGTGATAGTTGTGATCTGCTCGGTGGGAGGTATCCTGCTGGGTATCTGGATAAAGAATATCCTTCGCAACGGGATGGACAGCGGCAGTGCGTATGACATCATCCCGATAATACTCTTCCTTGTATCCACTATAATAGCGGCGGCAGCTACGGCAGTCATATTCATCGTTTATTTCGAACAGAAGGTAGCGGAAAACCAGAAGCTTCGCGAAGACAGGACGGTGGCGGAGCAGTCAAATGCAGCCAAGAGTGAATTCCTTGCACAGATGAGCCATGAGATCCGCACACCCATCAATGCGGTCCTGGGTATGAACGAGATGGTGCTGCATGAGAGCATGAGAGCAAAGAACAACCTGCCCGAGGGCGAAGATAAGATAAAAGAAGTGTTTGCGGATATCGTGAGCTACTCCGGAAATATCGACAGCGCCGGCAACAATCTGCTCTCAATAATCAATGACATACTGGATTTCTCAAAGATAGAAGCAGGGAAGCTGGAGATAAGAGAGAGCAGATATGAGCTGAGTTCAGTGCTGAATGATGTAAGCAACATGATCGCCATCAGGGCTCAGGCAAAGGGACTTGAATACACCGTAGATGTAGAAGATGATCTGCCGGATGTCATGTACGGGGATGAGGTACGTATAAGGCAGGTCATCACAAATGTGCTGAACAATGCAGTGAAATATACCAAAAGAGGCAGCGTGACGATGTCCGTAAAGGGAGATCGGGAGCGCGGATATGAAGCCGGTAAGGGGACGGAGCTTATCATTACGGTCACCGATACCGGAATAGGCATAAAAGAAGAGGATCTCGACAAGCTTTTCGATAAATTCGAAAGAATGGATATGATGCAGAACAGTACGGTGGAGGGGACAGGACTCGGCCTTGCCATATCCAGGCAGCTGATCGAAATGATGAACGGGTCGATAGAGGTCAAAAGCTACTACGGAAAAGGGTCTGAATTTATCATACGTCTGCCGCAAAGGATCGAGTCTGCGGAACCGATCGGTAACTTCCATGAAAAATTCGAGAAGAGCATGCAGGAAAAATGGGCCGTGGAAGAGGTCTTTACTGCACCCGACGCAAAGATACTGATAGTCGATGATACACGCATGAACCTGATAGTGGCAGCCGGACTGCTGAAGGATACAAAGTGCATTATGGATACGGCAGACAGCGGTATCGAAGCTCTGAGGATGACAAGCCTTATAAAGTATGACGTGATACTGCTGGATCAGCGTATGCCCAAGATGGACGGTATAGAGACACTGCACCGTATGCGTGAGCAGGAGGACGGACACAATCAGGAAACTCCCGTAATCTGCCTTACGGCAGATGCCATAGCGGGTGCAAAGGCACGGTATATCTCGGAGGGATTCACTGATTATCTGACCAAACCGATAGACAGCAGGGCTCTCAAAAAGATGATAATGAGATATCTGCCGGATGAGAAGATCAGAAAAGTATCCGATGAGGCCGAAAAGCCGATACCTGAGAGTACAAGTGAAAATACAGCAGCTGTAGAAGGAGGGGATAAGCCTATGCCGACCGGAAATTTCGAAGATGTACTGACACAGGGAGGGATAGATCCCGAAAAGGGGATGAAGTTTGCCCAGAATGATATCGGACTGTATACGATGCTGCTGGGAGAATACTTAAACAGTTCGGCAGAAAAAAAGAAGAAGCTTAAGGACTGCTATGACAGCAGGAATATGAAAGACTATTCGACATTCGCACATTCGCT
>JAEEGO010000173.1 GCA_016280355.1 Lachnospiraceae bacterium
CTCACCGATCCTTTCGGAACTTATAGAGAAAAAGAGTGAGTACACGCTCCAGATGCAGATGAGAGAAGAGGAGCATGAAAATACAGAAGCAGAGAGCTCACCCGTAAATACCGAAGAAGAAGGCTATATCGACGATGAAGAAGATATGCCTGAGGCCCTCAAAGGACTCATGGGAGAGTCCGAAGAGGACGAGGGGAGCGAGGACGGTGAAGCTGAAGATACCGGGTCTGACGAGGAGACGAAGGATGCTCTCAACAAGATACTGCTCTATGCCGGTGTAGCCGATGACAAGGCAGACAAATTCAGGACCCTCATAGCAGATTACGCCGCTCTCAAGGATAAGACAGATACGTCTGATAAGGCAAGACTCCTTCGCAGACAGCTGTCAGAGGTCTTCTATGATGTATATGAGGCTGCGTTCATGCGCAGTATAGGTGATCTCAACGTATCGACACTTATGAAGATGTTCTTCTACTTCGGATTTGTGAGTGAAGAGCTCGCCGGAGAGAAGAATACAAGGATACTCAAAAGACTGGCATCAAACTACAAACCCGATCCCGAAGGAAACGTGCTGACCGCATATGAATGGCTGATGCTTATCTATAACGGGAAGGTCGAGCCGTCGAAGAACGAATTCGATATGGAGTATCCGAGATATCTTAAGCAGCAGTACGACGACGGTGAGATAAAGCAGGCTGATATGAAGCGCCTGCTCAACGACCAGAAGGCAAAGGTCTCATTCGAGCTCCGCAATTTCGTAAAGAACGGATCCAGGATGACTTTCGGAAGGATATCTTCTTTCGTGCCGGTATTCAGCGAGGAGAGCACGATGCGCTCACCGGACGAGAGTATGGCAACCTGGAAAGAGATACATGAGGCACTGGATATGGTGAGGCGCATAGACTTCAGTTGCTTCACGAGACAGATAGTTTTCTCAAACCCTGCTATCGGAGTAAACAGGGAGTTTATAGATACCGAGATACTGCCGTACATCATACTCATGCCAAACGGAGGATCCAGATCGGCGCTGTGGCAGGAGATATCCGGAGCGCACAGAGATACGCCCGGACGTATGATGATGCCCATGTTCCCCGAGAAGGAGATCAGCAGCTATATCATCAGGCTCTCCGGAGAGTTCAGGTGGGAGATGTGCCGGCGTGAGCAGGGTGTCCACTGGAATGATGTGACTGTACCTTCACTCACATCCATGTTCTCGGATTATCTGCAGTTCTACAGGAAGAATCATGATCTGTCCCCGGATCTGCGCGAGAAGATAAAGACGCAGCTCCAGGCAGCCAGGAATTCCGCAAAAGCGGTATTCGTATCTGATTATATCAACTATCTGGCTTTTGAAAGTTCGGGATCGCTCAGGATCAACAGGGTGTCGCGTGAGATCATCTTCAGATTCTGTCCGTTCTGCTCTGAGATCAGACAGAAGCTTTCGGTATCGAGCCCGGCATATCAGAAGCTTATAGAAAGATATAACATCAAGCTGGCACAGAGAAAGCATCTGATGGAGATAGTCTGCTCGAAGATAGAGAAGGCGGGAGCAGCTATCCCCGAGGAGATAAAGAGACAGCAGGAATTCATGGACAAGTGATGCGGCATTTATCCGCATCCTTATTCCGGTACGATCCACGACACCGAGCTTCATCAGTATGTACAACATAAAGCATACCGGGCTGTGATCAGTAATGGTCGGGAAGGGGTATACATATGGGCGAGATGATGTATGAAGGCGAAAACTATACCGAATTGTTGACCGTCAAATATGCGGGAGACATCCTGGGCCTCTCAAAGTACATCACGTATTTTGAGAACAGGAAGGGACGTGATGTCGCAAACGAGTATGACGGAGAGCAGGGAAAGAGCAGCCTGAACTTCCCGGTATACGACTCGACACTGCTTGCCTTTACCAAGGCGGCAGCAGATACGACACTGATGGATCCGAATTACATTTATAAATACAGGCAGTATCATATCACTACCGAAAAAGCGGAGATGGATGCGATCAAGGATGCAAAGATCAGGGATATCGATCTGTTGAGAGCCATCCTTTCCAGATATGTGCTGGAAGGACGTTACAAGTCGGTGCGATGGATAGAAGCAACGGAGAGGGGAGTCTTCCATGACGTCCTCGTAAAACTGCTCGATATGTACAATTTCGTCAAAGTCGACAGATCCACAAATCTTATAGCGGGAGAATAAAAAATGGTAAGAAGAGTCTATGTAGAAAAGAAACCGGAATACGCCGTAAAGGCAAAGGAGATATACGAAGAGATACAGAACTTCGTAGGGATCCGTACAATGACGGGCCTCAGATATCTCATCAGGTATGATATAGAGAATATAAAAGACGAGATATATAAAAAGGCATGTACTTCGGTTTTCTCGGAGCCGCCCGTAGACGAGCTGTATGAAAACGATTTCCCGAGAGAGAAGACAGATACGATACTTTGTGTGGAAGCACTTCCGGGACAGTTTGACCAGAGAGCCGACTCTGCCGAGCAGTGTGTCAGATTCCTGAACGACAAGTCGGAGTGCGTGATAAAGACGGCTGAAGTCTACTGTATCAGCGGTAAGATAAGCCCTGCCGACAGGAAGAAGATAGAAAGCTATGTGATAAATCCGGTGGACTCAAGGGAAGTATCCCTGAAAAAGCCGGAGACTCTGATCACAAAGTATGACGAGCCGGATGATATAAAATATTTTGACGGATTCCGCGATATGAAGGAGGCTGAGCTCAACAAGCTTTACGCTTCTCTTGGGCTTGCAATGACATTCAAGGATTTCCTTCACATACAGAAGTATTTCAAGAAAGAAGAGAAGAGAGATCCGTCCGTAACGGAGATACGCGTGCTGGATACTTACTGGTCCGATCACTGCAGACACACTACTTTCTCTACCGAGCTCAAGAATATCACCTTCGACAAGGGCTATTACAGAAAGCCTATAGAGGATGCATTCAAAAAATATCTGAAGATAAGGAATGACTATTACGGAAAAAGACAGGCGGAAAAGGGCGGAGATAAATATATAGACCTCATGGATCTCGGCACTCTGGCTGCAAAGGAGCTGAGGAAAAAAGGCAAGCTCAAGGATGAAGAGGTAAGCAATGAGATAAATGCCTGCTCGATCGTGGTACCGGTAAAGCTTAAAGACAGGGATGGAAAGACAAGGACGGAAGAATGGCTCGTCATGTTCAAGAACGAGACCCACAACCATCCTACCGAGATAGAGCCTTTCGGAGGAGCTGCAACCTGCCTCGGCGGTGCGATAAGAGATCCTCTTTCAGGCAGATCATATGTATATCAGGCGATGCGTGTCACCGGTGCAGCCGATCCCACGGTGCCTGTCAGCAAGACATTAAAGGGTAAGCTTCCGCAGAAGAAGCTCGTAAGGGGAGCTGCAAAGGGATATTCCTCATACGGCAACCAGATCGGACTGGCGACCGGTATCGTAAAGGAGATCTACCATCCGGACTATGTGGCAAAGAGGATGGAGATAGGTGCGGTCATAGCAGCGGCACCGAGAAAGAACGTGAAAAGAGAGGATGCGGCACCCGGAGATATCGTGATACTTCTGGGCGGACGCACGGGAAGAGACGGCATAGGAGGAGCTACGGGCTCATCCAAGGTACACACCATGTCATCCATAGAGACCTGCGGTGCGGAGGTACAGAAGGGTAATGCACCCACTGAGAGAAAGCTTCAGAGACTCTTCCGCAGAGCGGAGGTATCCCACCTCATAAAGGTATGTAATGACTTCGGCGCTGGCGGAGTGTCGGTAGCTATAGGAGAGCTCGCACCCGGACTCGACATAGATCTCGATAAGGTGCCGAAGAAATATGCAGGACTTGACGGCACGGAGCTTGCCATATCCGAATCACAGGAGAGAATGGCGGTGGTCGTTGCGGCATCCGATGAAGCAGAGTTTATGAAGTATGCGGATGAAGAAAACCTCGAGGCTACAAAAGTCGCCGTAGTGACGAAGGAGCCGAGGCTTACGATGCACTGGAGAGGAAAGACGATAGTCGATCTGAAGAGAGCCTTCCTCGATACAAACGGCGCTCATCAGGAAACGGATATACGTGTCCTGATGCCGGATGAGAAGAATGCATACTTCCGTGAGATGGTATCTGTCAAAGACGTGAAGAAGAAGTGGCTTGAGACAGTGGCGGATCTCAACGAATGCTCGCAGAAGGGACTTGTGGAGATGTTTGATTCTTCCATAGGAGCAGCGACAGTGCTGATGCCTTACGGAGGAAAATATCAGGCGACTCCGACACAGACCATGGCGGCACTGCTTCCGACGGAAGGAGCGCAGACGGAATGCGCGACCATGATGAGCTACGGCTTCGATCCGTATATATCAAGCTGGAGCCCGTATCACGGTGCGGCCTATGCCGTGACTGATTCCATAGCAAAGATCGTAGCTTCCGGCGGAGATATGAAGAAGATACACTTCACCTTCCAGGAGTACTTCAAGCGCATGACGGATGACGCCACACGCTGGAGCGCACCGTTCACGGCACTCCTCGGAGCGTTTGACGCACAGATGAACTACGGACTTGCTTCAATAGGCGGCAAGGATTCGATGTCCGGTACATTCGAAGATATAGATGTACCGCCGACACTGGTGTCATTTGCGGTAGATGTCGCAGATGCGAAGCATATCATATCACCCGAGCTGAAGGCAGCCGGCAATAAGATAGTGAAGTTCACGATACCCATAGACGAGTATGACCTTCCGGTATATAAAGAGGCTGCAAAGCTCTATGAGGGCATCACGAAAGCAATTGTATCGGGTGCTGTAGTTTCAGCGTATGCGCTGGATGAGAAGGGTATCGCACCTGCAATATCAAAGATGGCATTCGGAAACAGGATAGGTGTGACGCTTGAGGATTCACTGCTTGCAGAGGAGCTCTTCCTTTCCGAGACCGGAAACATCATAGCCGAAGTGGATGCGAAGAAGCTGAAGGATATAAAGGTGCCGTATCGTGTGATAGGACGTACCGTAAAGAGCCCGGTGATCACATACGGAAAAGATAAGATAAAGCTTGCAGACATACAGGCGGCATATGACAGACCGCTCGAAGCTGTATTTCCCACGAAGACATCCGACAGGAATACAAAGCTTCCGGATGTGCTGTGTGATGCATCGAGCATCCATATCTGCAGACATAAGGTGGCAAGACCCAAGGTCTTTATCCCCGTCATGCCGGGGACCAACTGCGAGTACGACAGTGCCAGGGCTTTTGAGGATGCAGGAGCCGATGTGGAGACGGGTGTCTTCAGAAATCTGTCCTCAGGCATGATACAGAGCTCGGTAGAAGAGTTTGTAAAGCATATAAAGGATGCACAGATAGTGATGTTCCCGGGTGGATTCTCGGCAGGAGACGAGCCGGACGGATCGGCAAAGTTCTTTGCTACTACCTTCAGGAACGCAGCGATAAGAGAAGCAATGCAGGAGCTTATGGATAAAAGGGACGGTCTGGTCCTCGGAATATGCAACGGCTTCCAGTCTGTGATAAAGCTGGGACTGGTCACTCACGGAAAGATCACGGACGCACAGGCGCCGGATGCACCTACGCTTACATACAATATCATCAACAGACACGTATCCAAGATGGTATATACCAAGGTGGTCAGCAATAAATCACCATGGCTTGCGGGAGCAAAGCTTGGCGGAGTATATGTGAACCCTGCTTCTCACGGAGAAGGCAGATTTGTCGCACCGAAAGAATGGCTCGACAGGCTCGCAACAGGCGGACAGATCGCTACGAAGTACTGTGATGCGGACGGAAACATCACGATGGATGAATACTGGAACGTAAACGGTTCATATGAGGCTATCGAAGGCATACTGTCAGCCGACGGAAGAGTATTCGGCAAGATGTGCCACATAGAAAGAAAAGGAAAGCATGTCGCTGCAAACATCACAGGCGAACAGGATATGCGGGTATTCGAGTCGGGAGTGGAGTATTTCAAATAAAAGGAACTACCAGAAAGAGCTTGATGCAGTCATAGTATCAGATACAGAGAGGGGCATACGACCCTCTCTGCTTTTGCATGCCTGCTGCGCACCATGCTCGTCCTATGTGCTGGAGTATCTTTCGGAGCATTTTGAGATCACTCTCCTTTTCTACAACCCCAACATGGACAGTGCCGAAGAATACGAACTCAGGGGGAGGGAACTCAAGCGGCTTGTAAGAGAGGCAAATTTTCCGGCAGATGTTATAATAGATGGGTATGATCCGGAAAGCTTCGTGAGGATAGCGGAAGGACTGGAGGATGCACCCGAGGGCGGAATGCGCTGCAGGAAGTGCTATGAGCTCAGGATGAGAAGGGCAGCGGAGTATGCCGCGGATAACGGATTTGAGTATTTCACCACCACGCTTTCCATATCCCCTTACAAAAATGCGGATTGGATAAACGAGATCGGAGAAAGCCTTGCTGCAGAGTATGGACTGAAGCACCTGCCGTCCGACTTCAAGAAAAAGAACGGGTATAAAAGATCGATAGAACTGTCGACGGAATACGATCTGTACAGGCAGGATTACTGCGGATGCTCCATGTCTCACAAAGCTTCCGTAAAACACAGGGAAAGTAAGAATATACAGGAGAGGAATGACAAATGAAAGAGCTGTTGGAGATATTGAGCGATGAGCTAAAAAAGGCGTTCAGAGAGTGTGGCTACGATGACAGCAGAGTATGCGTGACCGTATCGAACAGGCCGGACCTGTGCGAGTATCAGTGCAACGGAGCAATGGCTTTGGCCAAGGAAGCACATAAGGCACCCTTCATGATAGCGGAGGAAGTGGCATCGAAGGTGGAAGGATCGGAATACTTCAGCAAGATCGAATGTGTGAAGCCGGGCTTTATCAACCTGAACATCAGCGACAGCTATCTCGCTTCATATATCGCCGAGCAGGCAAAGGCGGAAAGATACGGCTATGAAGCAGGAAAAACCGAGAGCGTAGTAGTGGATTACGGCGGACCGAATGTGGCGAAGCCACTGCATATCGGACATCTGAGAGCGGCAATCATAGGGGAGGCAGTCAAGAGATTGTCAAAATTCACAGGAAACAAGACCCTGGGTGATATACATATGGGTGACTGGGGACTGCAGATCGGCCTCATCATAGCTGAGATGAAGGAGCGCGGCATGGACAGGATGCCGACGCTTGATGAGCTCTCAGAGATATATCCCGCAGCATCCGCAAGATCCAAGGAGGACGAGGCTTATAAAGAAAAGGCAATGGATATCACTTTCGAGCTGCAGCACGGCAACGAAGAGTATCTTGCCATTTGGCGCCACATAATGGATATATCGGTGGCGGA
>JAEEGO010000174.1 GCA_016280355.1 Lachnospiraceae bacterium
ACAAGCTTTAAATTTTTACTTATAAGTACGTATGTTTCCGGCTTTTTGTTGTACTAAAAGGTTGTACCAAGCGATTTTCCGGCCAAGAAACCCAGTATTTTCAAGGCTTCCCGGGGTCAATGCTTTTGAGTGTCGGGAACAAAAGCACATCCCTGATGGAAGGGCTGTCGGTCAGGAGCATCACAAGCCGATCTATGCCATAACCAATGCCGCCTGTGGGGGGCATTCCTATCTCAAGGGCATTGAGGAAGTCCTCGTCTGTGTGATTTGCCTCCTCATCGCCTGCATTTGCCAGTTCGTCCTGCGCAGCGAAGCGCTCACGCTGATCTATGGGATCGTTCAGCTCGGAATATGCGTTGCACATCTCCCATGTGTTGATGAAGAGCTCGAAGCGCTCCACCTTGGTGGGATCGTCAGGCTTTTTCTTGGTGAGCGGGGATATCTCGATAGGATGATCCATGATGAATGTCGGCTGGATCAGCTTCTCCTCGCAGTATGTCTCAAAGAAGAGATTTACTATATCTCCCTTCTTGTGATACTCCTCAAACTCTATGCCTCTCTCTTTTGCAAGAGCCCTGGCCTCTTCGTCTGTGGTGATCGTATCAAAGTCCACATCCGCATACTTCTTTATGCACTCATTCATGGTCATGCGCTCGAAGGGCTTACCGAAATCAAGCTCGATGTCACCGTAGGTGAATTTCGTTGAGCCGCAGACCTTCTCTGCGAGATATCTGAACATGGACTCCGTGAGCTCCATCATGCCGTAGTAATCGGTGTATGCCTGATACAGCTCCATGAGCGTGAACTCAGGATTGTGTCTCGTATCCACACCTTCGTTACGGAAGACGCGCCCTATCTCGTATACCCTTTCAAGTCCGCCTACTATGAGGCGCTTCAGATACAGCTCAAGAGATATGCGAAGCTTCACATCCTCGTCGAGTGCGTTGTAGTGTGTCTCAAACGGACGCGCTGCCGCACCGCCTGCATTTGATACGAGCATGGGTGTCTCTACTTCCATGAAATCCCTGCCGTCAAGGAAGTTGCGGATCTCTTTTATTACCTGCGACCTCTTGATGAAGGTTTCCTTCACGTCCTCATTCATGATGAGGTCCACGTAACGCTGTCTGTACCGGATGTCGGTATCTGTGAGTCCGTGGAATTTCTCAGGCAGGGGCTTCAGCTCCTTGGTGAGAAGTGTAAGCTTTGCAGCGTGGATTGATATCTCACCTGTCTGGGTGCGGAAGACTTCTCCCTCTACTCCTATGATGTCTCCTACATCAAGGTATTTCTTAAACTCATCATATGCCTCTTCTCCGAGAGTGTCCCTTGCGACATAGACCTGTATCTTGCCGCTCTTGTCCATGCAGTTACAGAAGGAAGCCTTACCCATCTTCCTCTTGAACATCATACGGCCTGCTACGCGCACGGTCTGACCTTCAAGTGATCCAAAGCCTTCCTTGATCTCCATCGCATGGTGGGTCACGTCATATTTTGTTATCTGAAAGGGATCTCTTCCTTCCTTCTGGAGAGTTGCGAGCTTTTCCCTTTTTACTGCGAGTATATCTTCCTGCGGCATATGTCCTCCGGATTGTAAGTTTACTTGTTGGATACTCCCATTATCTTATACTTCAGTACTCCTGCCTTGGTCTCTACCTTTACGGTATCGCCCTTCTTGTGTCCGAGTATTGCCCTTCCGACAGGGGACTCGTTAGAGAGCTTGTTCTTAAGGCTGTTTGCCTCGGTAGCACCTACTATCTTGTACTCCATCTCGTCATCAAACTCCACGTCAAGAAGCTTGACTGTGCTGCCCATGCCGATCCTGCCTTTTTCGTTGTTGTCCTTGGATACGACTACAGCATACTTGAGCATGTGCTTTATCTTTTCCATCCTGCCGGCGATCTCTGACTGCTCGTTCTTTGCAGCGTCATACTCGGCATTCTCGGATAGATCCCCCTGCTCTCTTGCTTCTCCGAGCTTCTTTGCGACTTCCTTCATCTTGACGTTTGTCAGCTCATCGAGCTCTGCCTCGAGGGCATCGTATCCCTCCTGGGTCATCTCATAGCGCCTGATCTGTTCTTCTGCCATTTTTCTCTTCTCCTAAAGACTAAAATAAATACTGCGTCCCTATAGTAAGGACAAGGTATTATAAACTATTACCCGCTTTAAATCAAATCCCGTGGTGTTCGGACATCCCTTCTATAAGGTCTTTCATCTCCATAAGGGACTGTGCCTGATTGATGTTTACCCGAAGCTTTGCCGATCCGATCATGCCTGCGGTGTACCAGCCGATGTGTTTTCTCATCTCTCTGATGCCGATATATTCGCCTTTTTCCGCTACCGTCATATCCAGATGCCGGAGCATCATGGCTTTCTTTTCCTCCACGGAAGGGGTGTAGCCGCTGCCCTCGCTCAGCTGTCTGAATATCCAGGGGTTGCCTCTTGCGGCTCTGCCTACTGCCACCCCGTCGCAGCCTGTCTGCTCCATCATTGCTTTTGCACTTGCGATATCCTTCACGTCTCCGTTTCCGATGACACGTATCCTGACTCTTTGCTTCACGGCTGCTATGACATCCCAGTCGGCATCTCCTTCGTAGTACTGCTCTCTGGTGCGGCCGTGCACCGTGACCATATGTGCCCCGGACTCCTGTGAGATATAGGCTATCTCGGGTGCATTGATATGTGCACTGTCAAAGCCTGACCTTATCTTTACAGTGACCGGCTTTGCGGTGGCGGAAGATACCGCTGCCACTATCCTGCCTACAAGCTCAGGATCCTTCATAAGCGCCGAGCCCTCACCGTTGTTTACTATCTTGGGCATCGGACATCCCATGTTGATATCGAGCATGTCGAAAGACGTCCTGTCTTCCAGGATCTTCACTGCCTCTGCCATGGTGTCCGGCTCCGAGCCGAAGATCTGGAGTGAGACCGGATGCTCCTCCTTGCTTATCTTACACAGTGCGTATGTGGCTTTGTTTCCGTATGTGACCGCCTTGGCCGAGATCATCTCAGTGACGGTAAGATCTGCCCCCATCTCACGGCATATGGTGCGATAGCTGCTGTCAGTGACGCCTGCCATGGGAGAGAGCACGGTGTAGATGTGTCCTGTCATAGGTCTATCTGTTCTCCGAGAAATACCACCTTGTAGAAAAGTGTGAGTTCTTCGAAAAGCTCTGCCTGTGTACGGCGGAGGTTCTTTATCTCAAGCTCTGCCCCTATGTCGTCATACAGAGCATCCACTTCCTCGGCGTTTGTCACAAGCTTCAGATCACCATCGCTGTCAAACTCAACCGTGAATACTCCTCCGCACTTTTCGGCAAACTCTACGCAGATGATCTGCAGTGTCTGCTTTACTTCGTCAGGGAGCTTGCCGAACTCCGGATTGAAGTAGTACTTCTTCTCATATGAGCTGGCTCCGCAGAGCACGCATCTGTCATTTTTTTCAAACGTATCCATATATCCCTCTCACGGAGACTTCTCCTGCGTATATCCTTTCTTCACTTCCGTCTTCTTTTGTGACGATCAGTTCTCCTCTTTCATCTATGCCATGTGCTGTCCCGTCATATTCACCGGCAGGATCCAGCACGCGTACTCCGGCGTTCACGTTGACGCATGATGCGTTGTACTCTTCCCTGAGTCCTCTGAGGTCGCCGTCCTTTAAAAAGGTCGCATAGTATCCTTCGAATGCATCTGTCACGGCTGCTGCCACCTTTGCTCTGGAGCAGATCTTCCCGCTCTCCATGAAGATGGATGTTGCCTTGTCTTTTATCTCATCCGGCAGGCTTGCCGCATTGACATTGATACCTGTACCTACTATGACCTCTCCTATATGACCCTGCTCGGCAGTCATCTCTGTGAGTATTCCTGCGAGCTTCTTTCCGTTCATCACGATGTCATTGGGCCATTTGATCTTTACGTCAAGGGCTGAGACTTCCCTTATCCCCTTTGCAGCTGCGAGTGCCATCACAAGGGTGATCATCGGTGCGCTGTCCGGCGGGATATCGGGTCTTAAAAGATAGCTCATGGCTATGTTCACGCCTTCGGGCGTGGTCCATTCCCTGCCTTTCCTGCCCTTACCTTTGCTCTGTATGTCTGCTGCGGCCACGAGTCCTTCTTTCGCCCCGTCTGCCGCTCTTTGCTTCAGTTCATCATTGGTGCTGCCTGTCTCACGAAAGAAGAGCAGTTCTCTTCCGAGCCATGAGGTGTGAAGGTTCTCAAGGATCGAGTCGTGGTCGTATTCGTCTTTCATGTTATCAGACTGTCCCATGGATGAGTGCTTTTCAGAAAGGTAGCACCGGCATCGCCACTACGCCCTGCGCCATGAGGGCTGCTGCGATGCATATGGCTATGGGGATGAGGAAGAGCAGCGCCCGTGCTCTTCTTTCAATGACATCCTGTACGACGTTTACTGCAAACATTGCTGCGCCTATGTAAAAGATCACAGCAAGAATTGCCCTCGAACCGTCAAATACCACTATGACGGTGAGGACAATTATCGCAAAGGCCTCTATCAGTACGATGAGGTCCAGTATGAATTTCGGGTTTTTGACATCGAATCTCATGCCGAGATCAGGCAGTCTCCCAGTCGTCAGACAGTGTCGCTGCCATTACTGCCTTTATCGTGTGCATACGGTTCTCTGCTTCATCAAAGAGCGGTGCGTTGTACGCTTTGAACACTTCGTCGGTGACTTCCATACAGGTGAGGCCGTATTTCGCGTTGATCTCTTTGCCTATCTCGGTATCCAGATCGTGGAAGGCCGGCAGGCAGTGCATGAATATAGCCTCTGATGCCGCGTTCTTCATCACGTCCATGGTCACTCTGTAGGGTGTGAGATCCTCTATACGCTCCTCCCATACCTCATCCGGCTCTCCCATTGAGACCCAGACATCGGTGTATATGGCATCGGCTCCTCTCGTGCCCTCATCCACATCCTCGGTGAGCAGTATCTCTGCTCCGGATTCCTTCGCCCACTCACGACACTGTGACACGAGTTCTTCCCCGGGGAAGTATTTCTTCGGAGCCACAGCGTGGAAGTTGAGTCCGAGCTTCGCACAGCCTATCATCAGTGAGTTGCCCATGTTGTATCTGGCATCTCCCATATAGGCCAGTGTCCTGCCGCGCAGATTGCCCATGTGCTCTCTTATCGTGAGCATGTCGGCAAGTATCTGTGTCGGATGGTATTCGTTGGTCAGACCGTTCCATACGGGCACTCCCGAGTGCTTTGCAAGTGCTTCGACTATCTCCTGTCCGTAGCCTCTGTACTCAATGCCGTCAAACATGCGTCCGAGGACTTTGGCTGTATCTTCTATGCTTTCCTTCTTGCCTATCTGTGAGCTCTTCGGATCCAGGTAGGTCGTTGCCATACCGAGATCGTGAGCTGCCACTTCAAAGGAGCATCTCGTACGGGTAGAGGTCTTCTCAAAGATCAGGGCTACATTCCTTCCGCGAAGCTTATCGTGGAGCACATGCTCCTTCTTCAGACGCTTGAAGTATGCAGCCAGATCGATGAGATACAGTATCTCATCCTGTGTGAAGTCCTTCAGTGTAAGAAAATTCCTGTCTTTAAGTGATATCATGATTTACAGATCCTCGTCACGGCTCTCCACATCTTCTATGATGGCTTCCGTGGTAGCCGCTGCCTCTATGGCACCCATTCCTGTGTCCTCGTGTATGCAGGGATCTGCTTCCGGTGCGGGCTTGGGTCTTTCGGTGTCATCCACGGGTGTGGAATTGCCTACACCGAGTGCCTCTGCCGCAACGCCCAGAGTCTCCACTACTGCCGATATGTCTGAAGGCATGAAGATCTTTGTAGCTCTGCCGTCTGCCACATCCTTGAGTGCGTCTATGCCCTTGAGCCTGAGTACGCCCTCAGTGATGTTTGCCTTGTTCAGCATGCTGACACCCTCTGCCTCTGCTTCGTATACGAGCTTCTTGGATTTTGCACGTCCTTCTGCGAGTGCTATCTGTGCATCTCTCTCAGCTTCTGCTGCGAGGATCTTTGCTCTCTTGTCACCCTCTGCTCTTGCCACGACTGCTTCCTGATGTGCCTGAGCCTCGAGGACTGTCTGTCTCCTCTCACGCTCTGCTCTCATCTGCTTGGTCATGATCATCTCTATTTCCTTGGGAGGTGCTATGTTCTTGATCTCCACTCTGGTGACCTTGATACCCCAGGGATCGGTAGCGTCGTCGAGGATCGTCTGCATCTTTGCATTGATCTGGTCTCTTCCGGTCAGGGTCTGGTCGAGCTCCATCTCACCGATGATGTTTCTGAGTGTGGTGGCTGCGAGGTTCTGCAGACCTGCTATGGGATGCTCCACGCCGTATGCATAGAGCTTCGGATCGAAGACCTTGCAGAATACGACTGAGTCGATCTGCATGGTAACGTTATCCTTCGTTATAACGGGCTGGGGCGGGAAGTCGAGTACCTGCTCCTTAAGTGACATCTTGACTGCCACTCTCTCAATAAAAGGTACCTTGACGTGGATGCCTGCGGTCCAGGTTGTCTTATACTTACCGAGTCTCTCTATGACGAATGCCTCTGCCTGAGGGACTATACGTACGTTGACCACTATAAGGATGATCACTAAAAGAAATAAAACCAACAATGCTGCCATGGGAAACCTCCTTTGTTCTTTTTGGTAAAAAAATATTATACCACAGGGATTGGCCTGTGGTATAGATTATATTTCTTATTAGGTGTTCGCTATCTATAAGCCCCGGGATGCTGACGCGCATGGCGCATCAAAGCGCATCCGTAAAACGTCCGCAGGACGTTTTACCAGTACACATGATTACCAATTACAATTCCTTCGTGGCCGGAGCTGACGTTTCTGAAGTATCTGGCGTTGCCGACGTTTGATACTCCGTTGATGGCGTCGTTAGCTGCCTGCATTGCTGTGGCTGATATGGCTCCGGTAGCCATGGTGCGTGCGAGCTTGCCGGATGATGCGGGTCCGAACTGGTGGGGTGCATATATTGCCTTGGATATGCTTCCGTATCCGGACTTCACTCTGTTCATTACGACTGCTCCTACTGCAAGCTGTGCTTCGTAAGGACCGTTACATTCACACTGTATGAGCGCTGCCAGAAGGTATGCATCACTGGGTGCAGCCGCTTCGCTGTTGTCTGTCGCTGCCGGTGCCTCTGTGCTTGCTTCTTCGGGCTTCGGCTCTTCTGCCTTCGGTGCTTCCGCAGGCTGCTCAGCAGGTGCCTCTGCTGCAGGCTGTGCTGCGTCACCGCTCACGTCGGCCGATACGCTCTTGTCTTCCTTCTTATCCTCTTTCTTTTCTTCTTTCTTCTCGTCCTTCTTCTCTTCTTTCTTGTCTTCCTTCTTGTCGTCCTTCTTCTCTTCTGCCTTCGTATCTTCCTTCTTGCTCTCATCGGAAGCCTTCTTGCTGGCTTCTTCTCTTGTCTTCACTTCTTCTACGGTCTCACCGGTCTTGTACATCATCTTAAGTGTGATGTACTCGTTGGATACATATCCGCTGCCGACACCCTCGGTACCGTCTTCATACTCTATCTCTGTCCAGTCGTCTTCGTCCTTGTCTACCACATCGACCTCATCGCCTTCACCGAGCAGTGCTACGATGCTGGCTTCCTCAGAAGCTTCCTTCCTGACTCTGAGTGTCTCGGTATTTATCACTGCCACCTGCATGCAGGCTTCCTTGATCCTGTCTATGACATCTGATCCGTAGAGGAGATAGCTGTTCTTGATCCAGCCCTCGAGGTTGCCGGATCTGATCTTTGTCCAGCTGCCCTTCTGCTCGAGTATCTCACCTATACAGTCCTTATAGATATATCCTGCGATCTCGGCGTTCTCGCTCGCTTCGCCCCTTACGCTCATGGAGTCGTCTATCTTCGCTATGCACATGTCGGCATAGATATCATCCAGATCATCCGTGCCGTCGTGCGACTCTGTATAGAGAGCTCCCGAAGATGATACGGATGCACCCTCTGCTGCCTCGCCCCTGCGGTCAAATGATGTACCGCCTGTAGGAGCGCTTGTATCATATGTAAAAACTGAGGATGAAGCAGACGATCCGCTGCTTCCTGTAGGTGAGCCTTCGCTCGTGACTCTTATATTTGCGTAGACAGAAGCAGAAGCCTCCTTCTTGCCGGCTCCCGCTGTAAGGTCAGTCATTATGTTGGCGGCGCCTGCTTCCGTGCTGATAAGCAGCGTGGAGATCAGTACCGCTGATACTATCCTTGATCCAAAGCGCATAGTAACAAAGTTTTAACATCTATGTAAATATTTGTCAACCGACCCCCGTATTTTGTGGTTATTTCGGCTTAACAAATACTATATATGTGCTCTTTTCACATTTTCTGTGCTTTTTCGGTGCAGGCTGCCATAGCTTCTTCCACCGCTGCCCTGAAGCCGTTTTTCTCCAGTATACGGACAGCCTGTATTGTGGTCCCTGCAGGTGAGCAGACCATATCCTTGAGCTCTCCCGGATGCTTGCCGGTCTCGAGGACCATCTTCGCAGATCCGAGCACCGCCTGTGCGGCAAATTCATATGCCTGAGGTCTCGCCATGCCGTCAGCTACGGCCTGATCTGCCATTGCTTCTATGAGCATGAATACATATGCGGGGCTTGATCCCGATACGGAGGTTACCGCTGCCAGGAGTCCCTCGTTCACTTCTTCTGCCCTGCCGAAGGATTCGAGTATCTTCTTTGCTGTCTCTTTATCTTCTTCCGTGATGTTCTCGTTCACGCAGTATCCTGTCATACCTTCTCCGACGAGAGCAGGCGTATTCGGCATGCATCTTACGAGCTTTATCTTCTTGCCGAATTTCTCCGTGATCCAGCTGATGCTCTTGCCAGGTGCTATGGATATGAAGATGGTATCGGATGATGCCGAGGGTGCTATCTCTTCTATCACATCCCCTATGACCTGCGGCTTCACTGCAAGTATCACTACATCGGCACGCCCCACCACGTCTTTATTGCTGTCTCCTGTTGCTATGCCGTACATCTCGCTTACCCTGCTCATTGCTGCGGGTGATTTGTCGTATCCTATGATGGATCCTTCTCCTGCCAGATGCTGTTTCAGTATGCCTCCTATGATGGCCTGTGCCATGTTTCCGAGTCCTATCACTCCTATCATCATTTCATCCCTCCTTTTATATGGTGCCCCAGTATATGAGCAGTGCTGCTGATACTGCGGCGTTCAGCGATTCCGCCTTGCCTTTCATCGGTATCCTTATCTTTTCGTCGGCCGATGCGGCCGTCTTTTCACTGAGTCCTGCGCCTTCGTTTCCTATAAGAAATGCCCTGCGCTCTGCCGGTCTGACTTCTCCCATTAGCCTTCCGTCCAGATGTCCCGCATATATCGTGACCCCGTCTTTTTTCAGTGCATCCACTGTCGAGGTGATGTCATCTGTATATATGAAAGGTACTCTGAAGACCGCCCCCATAGTAGCTCTGGTCACCTTGGGTGAATAGATGTCTGCGCAGTCTGCACTCATTATCACTGCGGATACTCCGGCTGCTTCTGCTGTCCTTATTATGGTCCCCAGATTGCCGGGATCCTGTATGGTCTCCAGGAGGAGGTAGAGGTTCCCTCCGAGGATGTCCTCCATACGGTATGTCTTCTGTCTTGCAGTGATCAGTATCCCCTGGGGATGCTTCGTATCGGAGAGCTTCGCGAACTCGGCATCCGTCAGCAGATAGTCTGCTTTTGTATCCGGATGCTTCGCTCTGTAGCTTTCGGATATGTAGATCTCTTTTATATCTTCCGAGGGTACCTCACTGCAAAGCCTCTCACCCTCTGTTACGAAAAGTCCGGTCTTGTGCCTTACAGATGCTCTGTCGCACAAAGAACGGACTTCCCTTATCTTCCTTATACCCGGATGGTCGTACATCAGATAGAAAGTGCTCTTGCTATCTCGTACTGATATTCCGATATCTGCTTTTCCATAGCGAGTGCCTCGTCTATGTCAAAGTCGGTGAACTCGCCGTGGTGATATCCTATCACGCGGTTTATCTTGCCGTCGGAGAGCAGATCCGCTGCCATGGCTCCCATGATGGACGCATAGTATCTGTCCTTACAGGTGGGCGCTCCGCCGCGCTGCATGTATCCCAGTATGGTGGCTCTGGTCTCCATGCCGGTAGCTGCTTCTATCCTCCTCGCCATGGATGTGGAGTGCCCTATGCCCTCCGCATTGATGATGAGGTGGTGTGTCTTTCCTATCTTCCTGCTCTCTATGATATGGTTGATGATCTCCTGCTCGTCGTAGTCATACTTCTCGGGAAGGAGTATATCCTCTGCTCCCGATGATACTCCGCACCAAAGTGCTATGTATCCGGCATTTCTGCCCATGACCTCTACTATGGAGCATCTCTCATGGGACGAGGATGTGTCCCTGATCTTGTCTATGGCTTCCAGTGCGGTATTTACTGCAGTGTCAAAGCCTATCGTATACTCGGTGCAGGCTATGTCGAGATCTATGGTGCCCGGCAGACCTATCACTGCTATGCCTTCGTGTGAGAGTGTCAGTGCTCCTCTGTATGAGCCGTCTCCGCCTATGACAACTACTGCATCTATGCCATGCTTCCTGCAGATGGCCGCTGCCCTCTTCCTTCCGTCCTCGGACTTGAACTCCTCTGATCTTGCAGAGCGGAGCACCGTGCCTCCTCTTTGTATGGTATCTGAGACGGACCTTGCGCCGAACTCAAGGAAATCTTCTTCGAGCAGTCCCTGATATCCTCTCTGTATGCCTATCACCTTCAGCCCGTTATAGAGCGCTTTTCTTGTGACGGCTCTTATTGCTGCGTTCATTCCCGGTGAATCGCCGCCGGATGTGAGTACGCCTATTTTCTTTATGGTTTTTGTCTTTGGCATATGATCTGCCTCCTGTAAGCGAAACAATGACGTTTATATTTTATATCAAAGACATTTCATGTGCAATCTGTGACCGTTGCATGCACGCAAAAAAGAAGTCCCCTGCCTTGGCAAAGGGACTTCCTTAATGTTTATATCGGTTCTGATGCTTACATCATGCCGCCCATTCCGGGTGCGCCGCCTGCGGGCATCGGAGGCTGGGGCTCTTTCTTTGTAGCGACCACTGACTCCGTTGTAAGGAAGGTGGATGCTACTGATGTAGCGTTCTGCAGAGCTGTACGTGTGACCTTTGTAGGATCGAGGATACCTGCCTTGACCATATCCACATACTCGCCGGTCAGTGCGTTGAAGCCAACGCCTGCCTTTGACTCCTTGACCTTGTTTACGATGACAGATCCTTCAAGACCTGCGTTCTCTGCGATGTGATACAGAGGAGCCTCGAGTGCCTTGATCACTGCATTTGCTCCGGTCTTCTCATCACCTTCGAGGTTGTCGGCGATCTTCTTGACTGCCTTCTGTGCATGGATGTATGCGCTTCCGCCTCCGGCTATGATGCCTTCTTCCACGGCTGCCTTTGTAGCTGCGAGAGCATCCTCCATCCTGTACTTTGCTTCCTTCATCTCTGTCTCTGTAGCTGCACCGACACGGATCACTGCAACACCGCCTGCAAGCTTTGCAAGCCTCTCCTGCAGCTTCTCCTTATCGAAGGAAGATGTGGTGGTCTCAAGCTGTGACTTGATCTGGCCTACTCTTGCATCGATATCCTTCTTCTTGCCTGCGCCTGATACGATGACGGTGGACTCCTTCTTGATCTTTACGCTCTTTGCCTTACCGAGCATATCGATCGTAGCATCCTTAAGCTCAAGGCCGAGCTCTGAAGAGATGACCTGTCCGCCTGTAAGTACTGCGATATCCTGGAGCATTTCCTTTCTCCTGTCGCCGTAGCCGGGAGCCTTGACTGCTACTACGTTGAAGGTTCCGCGGAGCTTGTTCACGATGAGAGTGGTGAGTGCCTCGCCGTCCACATCCTCAGCGATGATGAGGAGAGATGCGCCTGTCTTCACGATCTGCTCGAGCATCGGCAGGATATCCTGTACGTTTGAGATCTTCTTGTCATGGATCAGGATGTAGGGATTCTCAAGATTTGCCTCCATCTTCTCCATGTCTGTGCACATGTATGCTGATACATAGCCGCGGTCAAACTCCATACCTTCGACCACATCCAGCTCTGTCTGCATTGTCTTTGACTCTTCGATGGTGATGACGCCGTCCTTGGAAACCTTGTCCATAGCCTCTGCGACCATCTTACCTACCTCCTCGTTGCCTGCGGAGATAGCTGCTACCTTTGCGATATGATCATTGGATGATACCTTTGATGACATCTTCTTGATAGCTTCTACTGCTGCGTCGGTAGCCTTCTTCATTCCGTTCCTCAGGATGATCGGGTTTGCGCCTGCCTCGAGGTTCTTCATGCCCTCGTGGATCATAGCCTGAGCAAGTACTGTAGCGGTAGTCGTACCGTCACCTGCTACGTCGTTTGTCTTTGTTGCGACTTCCTTTACGAGCTGTGCGCCCATGTTCTCGAAGCCGTCCTCGAGCTCGATCTCTTTTGCGATGGTCACACCGTCGTTTGTGATGGTGGGTGTGCCGTAGCTCTTGTCGAGTACTACGTTCCTTCCCTTAGGTCCGAGTGTCACACGGACTGTATCAGCCAGCTGATCTACGCCGCTGGCAAGAGCTGCACGCGCTTCTGCGCCGTATTTGATCTCTTTTGCCATTTTATCTTACCTCCGATGATTATTTCTCTATAACTGCAAGGATGTCGTTCTGCTTTACTATGATCACTTTCTCATCCTTGTTAAGCTCTACTTCTGTTCCTGCATACTTGCTGTAGATGACCTTCTGGCCTTTCTTGACCGTCATCTTTACTTCCTTGCCGTCTATGACACCGCCGGGGCCGACTTCGAGGATCTCAGCCTGCTGGGGCTTCTCCTTCTCCTTGCCGGGGATAACGATCCCTGATGCTGTTGTCTCCTCAGCCTCTATAGGCTTGAGCACTACACGATCACCTAATGGCTTCAGTTTCATGATATTTTGCCTCCTTATATATAAAATACTTTGTTTTTGAATTTGTTAGCACTCATTCACTCCGAGTGCTAACCGCAACAAGTATAATAACCCCCCTATATCACCTTGTCAAGTACCTATTCACCTATTTTTCTTTTTGATCACAAGCCTTTCCAAGGGTATCTCTGCGATGATTATCGCGAAGAACATGAGTGCACATCCGAGGAGTTCACGAAGAGTGAGCCTCTGTCCGAGAAGAAAGAACCCGCCGAGTGCTCCGAACACGCTCTCCATGCACATACACAGACTCGCTATGGTTGGATCGAACCCTCTCTGTCCTATCACCTGAAGGGTGTAGGCCACTCCGTTGCTCATTACGCCGGCGTAGAGTATTGCCGTGAAAGCGGGTGCCAGTGAAGCGATGGTCGGCTTTTCAAAGATCAGCATACCCCCGGTGGCGATCAGCGCCTCGAAGAAGAACTCCATACACGAGAGCTTAAGGCCGTCGAGTCTGTCGACATAGTGGTTGATGGTCATTATCTGAAGGGAAAAGATCGCGGCACAGGCTATCATCATCAGATCTCCCTTATTGACCTTTCCGATACCTCCGGAGAAGCTGAGAAGATACAGTCCCGTCACGCTGAGAGCCACGGCTGCCCATATCCTGCCTCCCGGCCGTCTGCCGAAAAGCGAGGAGATGATAGGCACTATCACTACATAGAGTGCTGTGATGAAGCTGGACTTTGCGACTGATGTATACGCTATGCCTGCCTGCTGTACTACGGAAGCAAAGCAGAGCAGTGCTCCGGTTGAGACTCCTGCGATGAGGAGGATCTTTCTTCCTCCATGCTGCGCAGAGCCTTCTTCCATATATTGTCTGTCCTGATAGGCCCGGCTGCCTTCTTCGGTATGGCTTATGAGAAGCTTTCTGATCCCCATGAATACAAGGAGAGTCACAACGCCAAGCCATGCACGTGATGCCAGAAAGGTCCACGGACCTGTAAACTGTGCTCCCACCGACTGCGCCGAAAAAGCAAAACCCCATATCAGCGCACACAGCAGGAGCACGGTTATGTTAAAAATACCTTTTTGTTTCATTTAGAATTTGAAGAGTGTACCTATAATACCCCGGCCTATGCTGGCACCTACGTTGCCTCCGAGGGTCTTGCCGAATTTGCCGAAGGATGAGCCTACGGACTTTCCTACTTCCCTGCCGACTGTTCCTGCCACGGAGTTACCCACGGACTTTGCGGCAGTCTTCACCTTGCGGCTTTCTTTTTCTTTCTCTCTCTGCGCTTCCCTCTCTTCGCGCTCTTTTGCTTTCTGAGCTTCTTTCTCCGCTGCCTGCTGCGCCTTCATGGCCTCCTTTTCTTCCGCAGCTGCTTTTTCCGCTGCCGCTTTGGCTTCCTCCTCTTCCACGCCTTTCCTCTTGAGGAATTCGTATGCTGAGTCGGGATCGTACGGATTGGCGTATTTTGAATGGAGTGTCGATCTGCTTATCTCCTGGCTCCTGATGCCTTCGTCTATCTCTCCCATCTGGCTTTGCGGCGGGAGTATGGATACTTTCTGGGCTATCCCCGGGACACCGTCCTCTCCGAGGAAGGATACCACAGCCTCTCCTGTACCGAGTGCCATGAGCGTTTCGTATGTATTAAACTCCGGATTCTCCCTCAGTCCTTCTGCCGCTGCCTTTACCTTCTTCTGCTCTGCGGGTGTATATGCATGCAGGGCATGCTCTATCTTGTTGCCAAGCTGGCTCATCACACCGTCGGGTATATCGGATGGATTCTGTGTGGCAAAGTACACGCCCACGCCCTTGGATCTGATCAGCTTCACGACCTGCTCTATCTTTGTTAAAAGATCCTTCGATGCTCCGGAGAAAAGCAGGTGTGCCTCGTCAAAGAAGAATACGAGCTTCGGCTTTGCGAGATCTCCTGCCTCGGGCAGTGTCTCGAATAGCTCGGCCAGAAGATACAGCATGAACATCGAGTAGAGTGTGGGATCGTTTATGAGCGATGATGAATCGAGTATGTTGATGACGCCGCGTCCCTCGGGTCCTGTAGAAATGAAGTCCCTTATATCTATGGCGGGCTCACCGAAGAACTGCTCTGCTCCCTTCATCTCCAGTGCCACTATCTCTCTGACTATTGCCGCCAGCGACACCGGTGCTATCTTGCCGTAGTTTTCTTCATATTCCTTATGATTCTCGGAGACATAGTTGATGATGGCTTTCAGGTCCTTTGTATCTATCAGGAGCAGGCCCTCATCATCAGCTATCTTGTATATTATTGAAAGAAGTGCCGTCTGCAGATCGTTGAGTCCGAGCACCGTTGCCATCAGATCAGGTCCCATCTCCGTGATCGTGGTACGCAAAGGTGTGCCTTTCTTACCATACAGATCCCAGAATACTGCGGGGTATCCGTGATAATCAAAGCCTGCCTCTTTGAGGCCGAACTTCTCTATGCGGCGCTGCATGTCTTCCGTGTCGTTGCCCGGCATGCACATACCGGCGAGATCACCTTTTACATCAGCCAGAAATACGGGTACTCCCATCTCGGAAAATGACTCCGCGAGGACCTTCAGCGTGATGGTCTTGCCGGAACCTGTGGCTCCCGCTATGAGGCCGTGCCTGCAGGCCATGGAAGGATTGAGATATATGTTCTCCCCGTTTTCCTTCATTCCTATACGTATCCTGTCGTCTGTGTACATATGACACCTCCCGCTCTGTATTCGGCTGTGAGCCTGTGCTCTGCAATATAGGATACCACAAGCTTTGCGGGCGGTATAGTGCGACCCGAAACAAGGGTATTGCTTTCACCATGCAAATAGTATATGATAGTCGGGAATTAAATATCGACGTTCTCTTATTCAGAGTGGTGGAGATGTAAAGGATCTGTGAAGCCACGGCAACCCCTGACACTGACTTGGATCAGATGGAAGGTGCCAACCTTGAGCGAGTGATCGAACAATGAGAGGATTTGATTAGGTAGTAATCGGGTCCGCCTCAGGCGGATCTATTTTTTTTCATGAAAGGAAGAGATGATATGGAAAAGAGACTTTTTACATCCGAGTCAGTCACCGAAGGACATCCCGACAAAGTCTGCGATGCCATCTCCGATGCAATACTCGACGAATGCATGAGACAGGATCCCATGAGCCGTGTCGCATGTGAGACAGCCTGCTGCACAGGCTTCGTGCTCGTCACCGGCGAGATCACGACAAATGCATATGTGGACATCCAGAAGGTTGTCCGCGAGACCGTAAAGGAGATCGGCTATACCAAGTCCGAGCATGGCTTCGACGGCAACACCTGTGCCGTATTCTCAGCTATCGACGAGCAGTCAGCCGATATCGCAATGGGTGTCGACAAGGCCCTCGAAGCAAAGGAGAATCAGATGTCCGATGCTGAGATCGAGGCTATCGGCGCAGGAGACCAGGGTATGATGTTCGGCTATGCTACGAACGAGACGCCCGAGTACATGCCTTATCCTATCGCACTCGCTCACAAGCTCTGCCTGCAGCTCACCAAGGTGAGAAAGGACGGCACTCTGAAGTATCTCAGGCCCGACGGCAAGAGCCAGGTTTCTGTAGAATACGATGAGAACGGCAAGCCCTCACGTCTCGAGGCAGTGGTCATCTCCACACAGCATGATGAAGATGTCACCCAGGAGCAGATCCACCAGGATATCAGAAAGTATGTTATAGACGCTGTCTGCCCTGCAGGCATGATAGATGACAAGACAAAGGTCTTCATCAATCCTACCGGAAGATTCGTCATCGGTGGACCTCACGGTGATGCAGGTCTTACAGGAAGAAAGATCATCGTTGATACTTACGGTGGATATGCACGTCACGGCGGCGGAGCATTCTCCGGCAAGGACTGCACGAAGGTGGACCGTTCTGCAGCATACGCAGCAAGGTATGTGGCAAAGAACCTCGTAGCAGCAGGTCTTGCAGATAAGTGTGAGATACAGCTCTCATATGCTATCGGTGTGGCTCAGCCTACATCCATAAGCGTAGACACATCCGGCACCGGCAAGCTCTCTGATGAGAAGCTGGTCGATATCGTACGTGAGAACTTCGACCTCAGACCGGCCGGCATCATCAAGATGCTCGACCTCAGACGCCCCATCTACAAGGCTACAGCAGCTTACGGCCACTTCGGACGTACGGATGTGGAGCTTCCCTGGGAGAAGACAGATAAGACAGATGCACTGAAAAAGTATCTGTAAACTGTAATATCAGACTATAGCAACATTATCGTCTCCGAAGGCTTCCTGCAAAGGTTGCAGAGCCTCGGAGGCGATTATTTTTATCCTGAGTTTTTTCTGCTGTTTGCCCTGCTTCAGATATACGATCACTGAATCAGGACCTTCCGATATATCGTTGAGTATGGACATGAGCTGTTTGTTGTGCTCCTCATAGTCCTCCCTGTTTTCGAAACGGACATAGAGGTTCACCGGCATATCCTCAAAGGATGTGATCGACGTTGCAGCCATCCCGGCATCACTCTCATCAGCGTAGCGTACCCTTCCGGTGATAAAGATCTTCGCATCCATTTCGAGTATATCCCGGTACTTCTGATACTCAGACGGCCACACGATTACCTCGATGCTGCCGACAGGATCCTCGAGCGTGAGTATAGTAAAAGGCTCTCCTTTTTTCGTATGACGGTTGACCATGTCGGCTATCATGCCTCCCACGGTCTGTGTGGACCTCTCGGCAACAGTTATGGCACCGGTCTCCTCATCTCTTATGAAGTCGGTCGTCTTTGCCGTGATATGCTTTTTCCAGAGATTCTCATAAGCCTGCAGAGGATGCCCGGATATGTATACTCCCAGGACCTCCTTCTCATAGGCAAGCTTCAGTTCTGCAGGGAACTCCTCCACATCGGGCATATTGGTAAATCCCGGTGTCTCCATCCCCTTATCGGCCATGATATCGAAAAGCGACATCTGTCCCGCTATGCCGTTCTTCCTCTCGCTTGCCACATTGTCCATGATATCGGGTGCGACTATCAGCTTCTGCTTGCGGTTGCCGGGCAGTGAATCCAGAGCACCTGCCTTTATCAGATTTTCGACTGCTCTCTTGTTCAGGTCCCTGCCGCCGGCCCTGCTTATGAAGTCATGTATATCCGTATACGGTCCGCCGCTCTCACGTGCTTTTATCAGTGCTTCTATCGAAGGATCCCCGAGGGATCTGATCGCAGCGAGTCCGTATCGTATGCTCATCTCACCCGATGCCGTGAAGTTCGCATAGCCCTCGTTGATATCGGGCGGCAGTATCTCTATGCCCATGGAACGGCATACGAGGATGTACTCCGATACCTTTCCCGGATTGTCCATTACGCTCGTAAGAAGAGCTGCCATGAATTCCACTGGATAGTAATATTTGAGATAGGCTGTCTGCATCGTGATCACCGCATAGCAGGCAGCGTGGCTTTTGTTGAACGCATACTTTGCAAAGTCGTTCATCGAATCATATATTTTATTTGCCGCGTCTTCCGATATGCCGAGGTTCACGCAGCCTTTGATATCCTGTGCAGGATCTCCGAAGATGAAAGCCTTCCTGTTCTCGTCTATCACATACTGCTTTTTCTTACTCATGGCACGGCGGATATTGTCTGCCTGTCCGAGAGAATAGCCCGCGAGATACTGGAAGATCTGCATGACCTGCTCCTGATATACGATACATCCGTATGTGGACTCCAGTATGGGCTGCAGCTCTCCGGTCTCATAGTCTATATGCTCCGGGTCGTTCTTACCTTCTATATACTTCGGTATGAAATCCATGGGTCCCGGACGGTAGAGTGCTATACCTGCTATCACGTCTTCGAGCGATCTGGGCTTCAGTCTTTTCATGAAGACCTGCATGCCGCCGGACTCTATCTGGAATATACCTTCAGTAGCGCCGGTACCTATGTAATCAAGTACTGCGGGATCGTTCATGTCTATGTTGCTGATATCAAGGTTGAGTCCCGGATGTCTTTCATTCGCAGCATCTACCGCATCCTGTATCACTGTCAGTGTACGAAGTCCCAGGAAGTCCATCTTCAGAAGTCCCAGCTCCTCCAACGTAGTCATGGTGTACTGGGTGGTCACTTCTCCTCCGCCCTGTCTTGAAAGAGGGACGTAGTTGTCTGCATCCTCAGGCGTGATCAGTATCCCGGCTGCATGCATGGAAGTATGTCTCGGCAGTCCTTCAAGCTTCATGCAAAGGTCTATGATCTCCTTCACCTCGGGATCCGTCTCGTATAGCTGTCTGAAGTCGTTGTTCTGATCCAGTGCCTTGGTCAGGGTCATGTTGAGTTCTGAAGGAACGAGTCTTGAAAGCTGGTCTCCCCTTGCGTAGGGCAGATCCATCACGCGGCAGACATCACGTATCACGACCTTTGCCTGCAGGGTACCGAAGGTGACTATCTGCACACATTTGGACCGTCCGTATTTGCCAACCACATAGTCTATGACCTGCTGCCTTCCCTCATATGCGAAGTCCACGTCTATATCGGGCATGGATACACGTTCCGGATTGAGGAAGCGCTCAAACAGCAGGCTGTACTTTATCGGATCTATGTCAGTGATATGTAGGCAGTATGAAAGCACTGCTCCGGCGGCTGAGCCTCTGCCGCATCCAACCGGTATGCCGCATGATCTCGAGTAGTTGATATAGTCCCAGACTATCAGGAAGTAGTCCACATATCCCATCCTCTCGATGACTGAGAGCTCAAAGTCGAGTCTCTCCTTCAGCGTGCCGTCATCGTCGGGATAGTGCTCTGCCAGTCCCGTATATGCCAGATGCTTCAGATAGTCCAGAGAGGAATCAAATCCTTCGGGTATGTCATAGTGCGGGAGCTTTGTATTGTGAAATTCTATCTCTATTGAGCACCTGTCTGCTATCTTCTGGGTGTTCTCCAGTGCTTCGGGTATGAATGAGAAGAGTTCACGCATCTCTTCTTCACTCTTCACGTAGTACTGGCCTCCCACATATCTCATCCTGTCTTCATCGTTCAGCTTCTTACCTGTCTGCAGGCAAAGGAGTATATCGTGAGGCTTCGCATCTTCGGGATAAGTATAGTGGCAGTCATTTGTAGCTATAAGCGGTATGTTCAGCTTCGCCGACATGGTGATCAGATCCTGGTTCACGAGAGTCTGGGCACCGTCCATATGATCCTGCAGCTCCAGATAGAAATTGCCCTCTCCGAAGATATCCAGATATTCGAGAGCTGCCGCTTCTGCCTGCTCCTTCATGCCGCGCCCCAGAAGATGAGCTATCTCTCCCGCAAGGCAGGCGGAAGAACAGATGAGGCCCTCGTGATATTTGCGCAGGGTCTCCTTGTCGACTCTCGGCTTGTAGTAGTATCCGTCTATGAAGCCTATGGATACTATCTTCATAAGGTTCTGATATCCGGTATTGTTTTCGGCGAGCAGTATCAGATGGAAGTATCTGTCGTCACCGTGCGATACCTCCTTGTCAAAACGTGATCCCGGCGCCACGTATACTTCGCATCCTATGATGGGACGGATACCCTGGGCCAGGCACTCCTTGTAAAAGTCTATCGCACCGTACATCACGCCGTGATCCGTGATCGCGGCGGCGTTCATGCCAAGCTCTTTTACCCTGGAAACGTATTCTTTTATCTTGTTTGACCCGTCGAGCAGGCTGTACTCGGTGTGGGTATGTAAATGGACGAATGACATACGTAGATTATAGCACAGTTGACCGGTGATCATCCTATGCTTATAGTTGTTTGACATACCTCCCAAAGCTTTTTATACTAATCTATTATGGCAAGGATTCTAACCCAGAATTTAATACCGGGTATGGTGGTAGCCGAAGATGTTTACACATACAACAACCAGCTGGTCCTTCTTAAGGATACGGAGCTGACTGACAAGGCCATCACAAAGCTGGAATTCTACTCCATAATATCTGTAAGGATCAAGGATGATTCCACACCGGCATCTGTGGAGCCCAATATCCCTCAGGAGGAGATGACATACAGTCAGCGTATCAAGTCTTCCGAGGAATACAAGGTATTCAAAGCCGAATTCGAAAGATCCGTAGATGATTTCAAAGGAAAAGTAAACAGGCTGCTGACTGTATCGGCAGGTACCACTATAAATACCGAGGAGCTTCTGGAGGATACGAACGAGCTGCTTGAAAAGGCACCTTCGGGTCTGCAGATCTTTGATATGCTCCACAACATGCGCATGTATGACGATCCCACCTTTGCCCACTGCATGAACGTGGCTCTGATCTGTCATGTTTTCGGCACCTGGCTCGGTATGCCGGACAGAGATGTGGACACGCTTACCGTGGCAGGTCTGCTGCATGACGTAGGTAAGCTCAAGATACCCGAGACGATCCTCGGCAAGCCGGCAAGGCTCACGGATGATGAATATACAGTGATCAAGACCCATACAGTAGAGGGCTACAATATACTGAAGGATCTCGAGATAGATGCACACATCAAGAGTGCTGCTTTGATGCACCACGAAAGGTGTGACGGATCCGGATATCCTCTGGGACTTACAACAGACAGGATAGATTCATTCGCACGTATAGTTGCGATAGCCGATGTGTATGATGCCATGACATCCGCGAGAGTATACAGAGGCCCCTTATGTCCGTTCAAGGTCATATCGATCTTTGAGAGTGAGGGACTGCAGAAATACGACTCAAAGTATATCCTTACTTTCCTTGAGTACATAGTGAACAGCTACGTCAACAACCGCGTGCTTCTTTCAAACGGCATGGAAGGCGATATAGTCCTGATAAACAAACTGGACCTGTCGCATCCGATGGTACACTGCGGCAGTCATTATATCGACCTTTCACATGAGCACGGCCTCTATGTAGAGGCTATCCTCTGATCCTGATCAAACCACTTTAAATTTTGATTTCTTGGATTCCTGCTTGATCTCAGCAGTCTTTTTGATGTCTGCGCCGAGTCCTCTGAGCTTCTCATCGAAGTCTTCGTATCCGCGCTCTATGTAACGTATATCATCCATCACGGTAGTGCCGTCGGCTGAGAGTGCTGCAAGCACCAGTGCTGCTCCCGCTCTAAGGTCCGGTGCCTGTATATGTGCTCCGGTGAAGCCCTCCACGCCGTCTATGATGGCTGTATTTCCTTCTACCCGTATGTTGGCTCCCATCCTCATGAGCTCGTCCACGTATCTGAACCTGTTCTCGAAGATACTCTCCGTGATAGTGCTCACACCCTCAGCCAGAGCCAGTGCCACGCCTGCCTGGGGCTGCATATCCGTAGGGTATCCGGGATAAGGGAGTGTCTTTATATGTGTAGGCTGCAGTCTGCCAAAGGATGATACCTTTATGGCGTCGTCAAACTCTTCTATATGACAGCCTATCTCCTCAAGCTTTGCCGATATCGACTCCAGATGCTTGGGGATCACGTTCTTTACGAGGATGTTTCCTCTCGTGATAGCTGCAGCGAACATGAAAGTACCTGCTTCTATCTGATCCGGTATCACGCTGTATGTGCAGGCATGGAGCTTCTCCACACCCTTGATCCTGATCACGTCGGTACCTGCGCCCTTTATATTGGCTCCCATACTGTTCAGGAAGTTGGCTACATCGACTATATGCGGCTCTTTAGCCGCATTCTCTATGATAGTCTTGCCCTCCGCCATCACTGAAGCCATCATCACATTTATCGTTGCACCTACGGTCACAACGTCCATGTAGATGTGCGCAGCCTGCAGGCGCTCTGCGGAAGCCTTCATGATACCTCTCTCTATCACCACTTTGGCGCCCAGTGCCCTGAAGCCCTTAACGTGCTGGTCTATGGGACGGCTTCCTATGTCGCATCCGCCGGGGAGCGGTACTTCTGCATGGCAGTACTTGCCGAGCAGGGCTCCGAGCAGATAGTATGATGCTCTGATCTTACGTATGCTGGCGGTGTCTATATTTACGTTTTCTACCTGGGATCCGTTGACTTCTATGGTATGGCGGCCGAGTCTTTTGATCCTGACTCCGATGCCTTCCATTGCCTCCATCATGACATTGGTATCACGTACATCGGGGACGTTCTCGATCGTCACCGTCTCATCCGTCATTATGGACGCAGCAATAATAGCAAGCGCAGCGTTCTTAGCCCCGCCGATGCTTACTTCCCCTATAAGTGGATTGCCGCCGTTTATGATGTAATGATCCTTGTCTGATTTAGATGGCATTTTCTATAAGAACCCGAAAGCGATCGCTACGAGTACTGCAACTCCTACAAAATTGATGATGCTGAAGAGCATGGCCACCGTGATCTTGGACTTGAGGCCTGAGGTGCGGTTGAGCAGCTCCTCCTTGGTCTCGGCCAGTGCCGCCTCCAGTTCGTTTATCTTCTCAAGCTGTGACAGTGAAGAAAGGCTTGCTGCCACTTCCTCTGCTGTCTTCGTGCTGCCTGCGTTTATTGCCTTGGTGATATTTCCGGCATTCTCTTCGACTATGGCCTGTACATTCTTGTACAGCTTCACGTCTTCCTTGTGAATGGCATCTGCCGACTTCGCAGCTATCTCCGCTGAGCTTGTCTCCAGCATCTGCTCCACATCGGCTCTTGTGAGGGCACCGCCCTGTGAGCCTGCACCGGACTTGACCTCTGCGCCGAGTGTCTGTATAGCCTGAAGTATCTTCTTCGAGCCTTCGTCCAGCTTTCCGTTCTGCTCTTTAAATCCTGCATCCAGTCCCTTTGCCTGATCTACCAGAGCGCCTCTCAATGTCTCCAGTACATCCTGATGGCTGTCGGACATCTTCTTCTGTGCCGAGATCACTGCTCTGCCGAGCTCCTCCAGATCCCTGCGCCCTACAGAAGGTGCTCCGCCTGACCTCTGAGGTCTGCCATATCCGTATGAATCATCCGGCTCTGAATAGTCCATCCGTCCTCTGGGTGCCGATGCATATCTGCCTTCATCTGCCGGCTGTCTTTCTTCATCGTACCCCGTATCACGGTCATTCATTCTCTCTACAAGCCTGTCCATGAAATTATCCATTTATAAAGCCCCCTTCTGAAAAGCTTCTACAACCTATATATAATATCATCAGTATTGTATATTTACAATTTATAATTTGTGCACTATCTTTGCCGTATTACGGCACCTTTTTTGTTCATATGCTACAAATCCTCCTCTATTACCTGCACTTCGAGGTAATCAAAGGATATCTCATCCACAAAGCTGTCCTGGTAGAATCTGCACTTGGCATTCCTTTTGAAGTCCTTCACATTGATATCCAGCCATATGGGAACGGACAGATCCATCTCCTTGCAGGCCTTCTCGAGACAGGCGACGACTTTGTGTGTCCGGGTATCACTGTCATAGTTCTCGACTGTGATATCCTTCAGCATATGATTTTCCTTAAACTGCCTGAACCATATCCTCATCTTTCTTTCCGCTGTCCTTGATCTCTTCGTTCAGGCTCATCATCTTGGCATCCAGGTCGGATACCATCTCCGCACATTCGCTGAGCTCTCTTTTGATATGTTCGGGTACGGTCCCGTCGTATTTATAGTTGATCTTGTGCTCTAAAGATGCCCAGAAGTCCATGGCGACTGTCCTGATCTGTATCTCCACCTTTGTCTCCATTGTCCCGTAAGACAGGAAGATCGGTACCGACACTATCATATGGAAGCTCTTGTATCCGGAGTCTTTTGGATTCTTGATATAGTCCTTGATGGAGAGCACACTGATATCATTCTGCCTTGCCATCATATCGGCTATCCTGTAGATATCCGATGTGAAGGAGCAGATGATACGTACGCCCGCTATATCGTTGACGTGCTTTACCATGTTGGCGATAGTCACCTCATAGCCGCGGCGCTTCAGTTTGTTCACTATGCTCTCAGGTGTCTTTAGCCTTGATTTGATATGCTCAATGGGATTGTACTGATGCACATGCTGGAACTCGTCGTTTAATATCTCCAGCTTGGTGCCTATCTCCTTCAGTGCGGAGCTGTAAAGAAGGACTACAGTATTCCACGAATCCACGTCTTCGTAATTTCCTATGATTTCCATATACCTTCCCCCGTGAACTGTTGTAACTTATTTATTTTATCACAAAGTTTGATTTCATACAGAATACTATCGATCAATACATTTTTTGCAAAAGGTGTTGACACGGGAACTTTTTTGCTATACTATCTGTATTATTCGTCATAGTACAGTTGACGCAGAAAGGAGGAATGATGGTCTGGACTATTGATTTTCGGGACAAGCGTCCCATATATGAACAGATCGTTTCGGGTATCGAGGACGAGATCATCAACGGACTGATCTCACCGGATGAGCCATTGCCCAGTGTGCGCAGCCTGGCTACCGACCTGTCCATCAATCCGAACACCATACAAAAGGCCTACCGTCAGCTCGAGGCAGACGGCTATACCTACTCAGTCCCCGGCAGGGGGAGCTTTGTGAAGAACACGGAGGGAGTAAGAGAGATGAAGAAGAAGGAAGTGTTGCGGGATCTCACGGATCTCATACGCAGGGCCCGTGAGCTCGGTGTCACTGAGGATGAGATAAAGGAAGCGATAAAGGGGGATAACGGGAAATGATCGAAGCTGTAAATGTTACCAAGCGTTTCGGCGACATAGTGGCTGTCGACGATGTAACGCTGTCGATAGACGAGGGAAAAGTCTTTGGCCTCATAGGTACCAACGGTGCCGGCAAGTCCACTTTCCTCCGTATGCTGTCAGGCGTGCTGATACCTGATGCAGGCAGGATAGATATAGACGGTATGACGGTCTTCGAGAATCCCGTCTGTAAGGAGCGGTTTTTCTATATCTCTGATGAAGCGTTCTTCTTCCTGAATGCCACACCTGATGAGATGGAGCGTTTCTACGAGACCTGTTATCCGGAGTACAACAGGTCAAGATACGAAGACCTGATGGCACGTTTTGAGCTGGACAGGAAGAGGAAGATATCTACCTTCTCAAAGGGTATGAAGAAGCAGCTGTCCATCATACTGGGGCTTGCTGCAAATACGAAATACATGTTCTGCGACGAGACATTCGACGGGCTTGATCCGGTGATGCGTCAGGGCGTGAAAAGCCTCTTTGCACAGGATATGGCAGACAGGGGTTTCACTCCCATCATTGCTTCACACAATCTGCGTGAGCTGGAGGATATCTGTGATACGGTAGGTCTTCTCTATAAGGGAGGCATGCTTCTCTCCGAGGACCTCGACGACATCAAGGGTGATGTCCATAAGGTACAGGTGGTCTTCCCTTCGGACTATGATCCTGCTGAGCTTATCGGCAGGCTGCGCATACTGGAGCAGGAACAGCGCGGCTCGCTGTACACGCTGATAGCCCGGGGCAAGCAGGACGAGCTGAACTCTACGTTACGTGAGGGCAATCCGGTATTCATGGAGGCCCTGCCGCTTTCACTCGAAGAGATATTTATTACATCAACGGGGGTAGAAGGATATGACATCAAAAAGATCATTTATTAAAATTCAGCGCGAAGATATGAAGCGCAGGATATGGCCTCTGGCCCTGTCCATAGTCGGTTTCTTCTTTGCTCTGCCCGTTCTCGCGCTGATCAAGATAGAAGACCATATATCATCTCTGGAGGAAGGACTGGATACGCTGGAGTCTCTGCGCAGATCTTTCGTACAGTATACGCTTGCCGAAGACAACGGCTTCATGGTAGTCGGCATATGTATCATGGCTGTGATAAATGCCATGCACGGTATGAAGTATCTGCACAGCAAACAGGAGAGTGACTTCTACGGTTCTATTCCCGTGCTGAGGACTCAGAAATTCACGGCAGCTTACCTCAACGGTATACTGATCACCGCAATTCCTCTTATCGTGATGCACCTCTTTGCTGCCCTTCTCGGGATATCAAAGGGTCTGGTCACAGCCGGCGGCTTCGGCCTTGGTGTACAGACTGTTGTGATCCTGTTGTGTGCTTATATGCTTATATATACCGTGATAGTCCTTGCTGCAGTGCTCACAGGACACGGAGCCGTGACGTTTGCCGCAGCTACTGTACTCATGTTCATAGTGGTTGCATATGCCGTTCTCGTGGAAACCTATGCTTCGGCATTCTTTATCACAAAGTACGACACATTTTTAGGTGAGAACAGTCTCTATCTTTCACCGGTCACTATACTGGGTCTCCTGCTCTGGCATGAGAGCTCCAAAAGTGGAGGATATATATACTCATACAGTACCCGCTGCTTTGTACTGGCCGCAATAATTCTGGTCATTGCAGTCGCTCTCTTCTTTGCCATAAGGGCTATCATAAAGATACGCCCTGCTGAGTCCGCAGGTAAAGCAATGGCCTTCGAGAAGACAAAAGCTGTCATAAAGATCATCATCATGATACCGGTTGCACTTTCCTTCGGTCTCCTGTTCCCCTCGATCTCAAATTCGGGAACATACAGATGGATGATATTCGGTCTTATAGTCGGTGCAATTCTTGCGCACGCTACGATAGAGATCATATATGAGTTTGATTTCAAAGCCTGCATCAGACATCTGATAAGCGGCGCTTTAGGCGCAGCGATCACGGCTGTCATAGTCTGCCTGTTCGTGTTTGATCCTCTGGGATATGACACCGGTCTTCCGGACCGTGGCAGTGTGGAAAGTGCTGCACTCTATGTCCCCGGTATCAACAGCGGAGCTTACTATGTGGATTACGGATACAATGATTATCTGTCGAACGAAGAACGTATCATGACCAAAATGTTGCTGAGGGATACGGATTCCGTATATATGCTGGCCGAACACGGCAGGGATTTTGCAAGCTCAAATCGGATGCATATGGCAACACCCGACGGTGGATATATTTCAGAGTTTGACGAAGAAAACAGCTCTTACAGGCCGATATCGGTGAACCTTCGTCTCAGGTCAGGCAGGGAATTCAAAAGGACTTATTATATTGATACAGATGATAAGGAGATCTATACCGCTCTGTCGGATATATACGACACTGCTGCCTACAAGAACGAAGAGTACTTCCTGCTTTCTTCGGAAAGAAAGCCTGCTGCAAGTGATATACAGTTCATCACTTATGAGTCCGGCTATTATTACAGCAAAGATGTCCATCTCAATGCCGGAGAGACAAAGAAGCTTCTTGATACTCTTGCCGCTGATACACGGACACTGACATTGGATGTCCTCGCCAAGGAGGCTCCCATAGGCGTCATCGATCTGAACGTCAACGAATCAAAGCCTAACCGTCGCGGCACATACAGTATGGAGATAGGCTATGTCTATCCTTCATTCAAGAAGACTCGTGCCCTCCTGGAAAGCTACGGGATAGATGACGGCTCAGAGCTCCATTCCGAGGATGTGGACTATATCATAGCCGTGAAGTGGAGCGATGACGGTGAGGATCTTTCCGAGCGCATAGAGTCCAGAGCGGAAATAGATAAACTCGTGCCGAACCTTGTATTGGACAGGTTCTCCGATGTGAACAGCACTGTATTTGAAGTATCACGTGATATCAACTATGAAGTGCATTTCAAGGGCAGTAAGGGTTCCAGTGAGAATTATATACTCAGAGTCAGATAAGGCTCAGACTTCGTTACCGACTATGCTCTCCCATTCCCTGAGGATGGAGTAAAAAGCATCTACATTATTTTCATCCGTCTTCATTTCGAGGAGCTTTTCCATATAGGGGAAGCTCCTCATATTTATGAGGAT
>JAEEGO010000175.1 GCA_016280355.1 Lachnospiraceae bacterium
CGGACGGTGACAGGGATACGTATTTCAAGTACCGTGCTTTCAGCGGCCTGACAGGCAGTGATTACCTGACACATGCGGGAGTCGAAGAGTTTCTGATAGAGACCAACAAGAAATCACCGGTGCTTTTGAACTTTGCCGAGTCCGGTGTGATGGAGCGAAGCCTTACAGAAGACAAGGAGATATCCGTCACCGTAAGGAAGAGCGGATGGGGATTTCCGGGCTTCAGCCTTGAGGCGGACGCCGACTTCATAGAGCTTGAAAAGAGTGAATACGGTTCTGAAGATTTTGAAGGAAACTTTGCAGAGATCAGATTTACGATAAAGGCGGATAAGCTCCATGAGGGGCATAACTTCGGAAGCCTGAAGCTTGCTTCGCTTCATACGAACATATCCATTCCGGTATTCGTGGATATACCCAGTGATGACAGGAGCAGGAGAGAAAAGCTCATCTCAAAGCAGAATGCGATATTGAAGCTCATGAATGAATTCATAAGCTTCAGGATAGGAGACAGCTCCGGGGCTGAGTGGATAGAGCACTCAGGCAAGCTGATAGAGCGACTTCTGATACTGGACAGGAACGATCCGGAGAGCAGGCTGATGCAGGCGCAGCTGCTGCTTGCAGCAAAGAGATACGATGAAGCGGATATCGTGCTTTCCGCAGTGGAAAGACAGCTTGACGAGAATGATCTGCCGCTCGATCTGAGGGCATATTACATATACCTTTGTGCTATGTGCTCGCAGGATGATAAGGAACTGAAGAAGGCCGTAAAGCAGGTATGGGATATCTACGACAGGGACAGATCATCATGGAGAGTGCTGTGGATACTGATCTATCTGGACGAGACGATAAAGATGTCTCCGGAGCGGGAAAGAGGTCTCATAGAAGAGCATATATCGATCGGTATGAGAAGTCCTCTCATGTATCTGGAAGCATACAGCATACTCTCGCACGACCCGTCTCTTATCAGGCGCCTGTCCGAGTTTGAGATAAACGTTCTGGGATTTGCCATAAGGCACGGACTGCTAAAGAAGGAACTGGCTGATGCGGTATCGCTCCTGTCGCAGCGTATGAGGGGATATGATCCAAGACTCTTAAAGATAATGGGGGCATATTTTGCCGAGTTTGACGATGATGAGATGCTGGTATCGATCTGTTCGTATCTTATCAGAAACGAAGTGACCGATAAGCGCTGCTTTAAGTACTTCAAGGAAGCTGTCGACAGGGATCTCGGTATCACCAATCTTTATGATTATTATCTATACACCATGGATCATCAGAGCGCCAGGCTTCTGCCCAAGAGCCTGCTGATGTACTACGGCCTGCAGAACGATCTGCCTCCCAATCTCAGATCATATGTATATGCGAATATGATAGTGAACGAGAGCGAGGCGTCAGGATATCTGGCACAGAGTGAGGATGCCTGCATTGCTTTCGCTACACGCGAGATACTCTCAGGACATATGGACGAGAATCTCGCCATAATTCTCGATCATTTCAGGTTCTTCAGGGGAGTCGGAAGCGATATGGCGGATACAGCATCCTTGGACAAAGCCATCATTACAAACGGCTTTATCAGGATGATCACAGTCTCCGACCCGACAATAAAAGAGATCATAGTTGTGGAAGAAGCCTTCAGCGAAGAGAGGATAATAGCGCTCAAGAACGGTAAGGCTTATGTGAGCATATACGATACGGACTACGATATCTTTTTTGTCGATGACAAAGGCAGGAGATTCGGCAGACAGTATGTGACATATGATGATACGAAGCTGCTGCGTATATATGATTTCCTTAATACTATAGAGTATCCGGAGCTTGATGATCCCGGACTCTGGGTGGCCCTGTCAGAGCGGGGCAGGAACTATATCACAGTCGATGACAGGAACTCAGGCTATGTACGGAGCATGATAGACTGCGATACTCTGACGGAGAACTTTAAGGACGGACTGCTTACCTCGCTTATGAGGTATTACTATGACAATGATATGCAGCCTGAGCTGAACGATCTTTTGGCACAGACGGATGTGGACAGCCTGAACATGCAGGAGAGGAATGAATATGTCAGATTCTGCTCCATGCGCTCGGATGACGAGGCACTTTCCGTCATAGGAAAATACGGCTCCTACGGTATGGATCCGAAGATACTTATGAGGCTTTCCACAAGATTCATAGAAGAATCAGGGGTAGCTGATCCCGTCATACTCGAGATGTGCGATGCCTCATTCAGGGGTAATAAATACAATGAAGTCATACTCGGATATATGTCCAGATACTACGAGAGCACGCTCAGGGAGCTTAAGGAGATATGGAGAGCCTGCAGGGACTTCGATGCGGATGTGTCTTTGATAGAGGGCAGGATCCTGGAGCAGATGCTCGAGACCGGAGCATACATCGGAGAAAAGGACGAGATATTCTTTGATTATATCAAACATGATGCATCAAAGAAGATAGTCAGCAGATACTACAGAAGGGCTGCAGAGGATGCATTCTTAAAGGATACTCTGATGGATGACAGACTCTACATGGGGCTGCTTGAATACGCGATTGATGAGGATATAACGGATATAGAGGCACTGTGTCTTATCAGGTTCTATGCCGGAAGGAGAGACCTGAGGGCAGATAAGATCCTTTATCCTTATGTCAGGGATATGGCTGAGAGGGACATCGTGTTTGAGTTCTTCATGGACTACAGGAACCTCTTCCCGGGACTCGATCTTTTCGCGGAGGAGATATTCATAGAATACAGAGGAACGCCTGGAGCGAGGGTGGAGCTCAATTACGTCATAGATCAGGACGGAGTCTACGATGTGGACTACTGCGTGGAGAGGATGAAGGAGCTCTTCCCCGGAGTATACCAGACAAGATGTATAGTCTATCCGGGAGAGCTGCTGCAGTACTACATCACGGAGAACGGCGGAGCAAGATCCGGTCCCGTAAGGAGCGGCGTGGAGAAGTCCATGGAACAGCTTTCTAACCGCTCCCGCAGGTATGATATCCTGCAGGATGCTCTCACAAGCCGAAGGATGGGTGATACGGAGAGCTTCCTCGAACTGACGGAAGACTATATGATAAAAGAAAAAGTAGTACGTGAGGTGATATGGGAAGAGTCATAGGGTACGATCTGACGGACAGTACGGCACAGATCAGTATCAGTATGCAAACTGCAGAAAAGGAAGAGGTACAGTCGGTACCGGTATTTGCCGGCTCGGAAAAGTATGTGATGCCGGTGGCAGCCCTGATACTCCCCGACGGAGAAGTGCGTTACGGTGAGGATGCGTACGATAAGAAGGGAGAGGGAGGACAGCTTGAAACGGGACTGCTCTCAAAGGCTGCAAGCGGAGATGAGAAGTATGAGAGTCTCCTTAAAGGATTTGTAAGAAAGTCGATGATGCTCTCATCAGTCATGGCTCCGATGAATGAAGTGGAGCGTGTAGTGATCACGCTTCCGGTACCGGATGACAGGTATGTGGAGGCAATAGAAAAAGCAACACAGTTTTTACGGGATGAGGGTATCAGTGTCAGGATCACGGGATATCCGGAGTGCTTCTTCTACTATGCGATGAATCAGGATGCACATCTTACAATGAATAAGATAGTACTGTTTGATTACAACGGCTCTGCCGTAAGGACGATGCTGCTGTCTACAAGAACCGATATGAGGCCGCATGTGAGCATGGTGGAGGAGAGAGTATTTGATCTTCCGATGAAGGATGATATGGGCTTTCTCGGGATAGCACGTACCGTGCTCGACTCTGAGATAGTGTCTGCGGTGTATCTTTCGGGAGAGGGATTTGAGGGAGACTGGCTCAAGGACTCTGTCACATATCTGCTCGAGAGGAGACGCAGGGTGTTCCAGGGCAGGAACCTCTATACCAAGGGCGCCTGTTATGCCGGTATAGATGACAGGGACGGCAATCCGATGCTTGAGACCTGCAGGTTCTTTGATGATGACAAGGTAGGTACAGGCATAGGCATACAGACTGAGATGGACGGACAGGAGGTCTATGTGCCTCTCATTGATTCGGGTATCAACTGGTATGAGGCAAAGGGCATGACAGAGTTCATGCTTGGCGAGGATCAGGAGATACGCATACGGATGGAGAACTTCTTTACGAAGGATATCAGATACAGCGTGATAAGGGCGGATGCTTTTCCGAAAAGACCCGACAGGTGTACGAGGGTTAGGCTTAAGGTGAAGATGACGGATGTGTCCACCATGCACTGCGAGGCTGAAGATCTGGGGTTCGGTGAGATATTTGCTTCATCGGGCGAAGCGGTCGAGGCGGACATATACTTGTGAGAAAGGGATAAGAATGCTTTATCAGTGTATAGGCAGGTATTCTGAAGCACCATATATGATAAATGAGCTCTCGGTAAGGATCCACTCCTTCGAGGAGCTTTGCTATGTGCTGTATGAGAATCTCTACAGTCTGGGAGACTTTATCATAGACGATGACCTGATACGCTACATTGAGCGTGAGCTGGGACTTCCGGATCTGTCGGAGTCTCTTATCAGGAAGAAGAGACAGCCTGTGGAGTTCATAGCGGGGATCCTGTCATACAGGCATTGCTACAGCGAGAGTAAGGTGGAGAAAGCGAAGGAGGTCCTTTCTTCGCTTGAGGATATAAGAGAGTATGTGCGGCTTATCTCGAGGGCGGATTTCCTTTCGGAGAACAGGAGATACAAATCTGCTATACTTATGTATGAGCATGCCAGAGAGCTGATGGATGAAGAGAATGTAAAGGACGAGGATGTGTACAGGGAGCTTGTCACAAAGCTCGGTAAGCTGTATGCACTCTTCTTTGTCTTTGACAAGGCGGCAAACTGCTTTAAGCTGGCAGGAGATGACAGGAAGAGCAGATACTGCAGACGACTGTCCATGTCGAGAGTGGAGTATGCGGACAGCCTGCTGCACGATCGGCCGGATGATGAGATGACACAGGAGATCGCCCGCATGACTGAGAAGCCGGAGGAGCTCATCAAGCTCGAAGACGTTATAGCCGGCGGCAGCAAAAGCGAGATAAGAAGTGAGACGGACAGACTGACTGCCGGACTCAAGACCAGATACAGAGGGATATCGTAGATGGGTTTTTTTGAAAAGATACGGGGCTTCTTCAGGAAAGAGGAGCCTGAAACTGAATATTACGGTGAATTCCTGGAAGATGAGGACATACCCGAGGTAAAGGACCTGAAAAGGTCTGAGATAGATATGTCCGACAGGACTCTTCGCGAAAGGTATGTGAGAAATCTCTGCGACCAGATGGCGGAGTGTACCAATGAGATCGAGGATGCCTCCAAGGAATACAGATATGTCACTGATTATCTGAAAGACTGTGAGCTCATCGACTCTATACCGGAGGAGGGTGAGAGCAGGCTTATAAGCGCTGCGGAGAATGTGATCCATCTCCTCAAGGAAAACGAGTCGCATACGGGAAGGCTCGGCAAGATAAGCGAAGCCAAGTATGAGGAGATGCAGGCTATAGCACCCGACATGCCCAAGGTATTGGACAATATGAGAGAGCATGAGGAATATAAGGAGCTTGTAAGAGATGACCTGAGGAGACTCGAAGGAGAGAAGGTCACAAGGCAGTTCGCCTTAAGGGAAGAGAGAGTCAGGCAGATAAGCTGCAGGAATATAGCGATGATCACCATATTCGCTATGACGTTCCTCATACTGATACTGCTGATACTGCAGTATATGTTTGATATGAACGTGCTGCCGGGGATCATAGCGGCAGCGGCTCTGGGAGCAATAGCGCTCACTGTATCTTTTTCGACCTTCATCACCGCAAGGAGCGTGGAAAGAAGGACAAGGAATCAGCTCAATCAGGTCATAGCCAAGCAGAACACCGTCAAGATAAGGTTCGTGAATACGGAGAATCTGATCGAATATGAGTATGCCAAGTATCATGTACATTCTTCCGATGAGCTGGCTCACTACTGGAGGCTGTATCAGGAGGAGAAGAAGGAGAGAGATCTGATCCGACGCATGAGCTCTGATCTGAGTGCGGCGGAAGAGCGATACAGAAAAGAGCTGATAAACGCCAACGTGAACTATCCGACACTCTGGATACATCAGGCGGAAGCAGTGCTCGACAGACGTGAGATGGTGGAGCTTCGCCATGAGCTCGTCGCCAGACGCCAGGGACTCAGAAAGCGCATAGATTACAACACGGAAAACAGGGATGCGGCAAAGCGCGAGGTGGAGGCTCTCGTAGCCAAATACCCCAACTACGCACACGAGATCCTCGACATAGTCTCGACGTACGAATAGGATCAGATCAAAGAAGCATCCGGATGGAAGCAGCCTGTTCTCGGAGTTGTATGAAAAATGCAATGGTGATACAATATATTATGTATACGTGTATGATCTTCTGAAGGGAGGATACTATGGCTGATATGAATATAAATCCCATTGCGGATGTAAATGCAGGTATAAACTATAATCCTGTTACTACGCCACGTACTACTGCAAAGCCTGTCGGTGCCGAAACGGGCGACCAGGCGGCAAAGGCCAAGGAAAAACAGGATGAGCGGGTCAAGCAGGACCGTGAGGGCCTCGAGAACGTTGTATCGGTATCCAAGGACGGAGATACGGTACAGGCCAGCGATCAGGGTATGGAGAAGCTTGAAGAGGATGCTTTCGGTAAGATGGTGATCCAGAATAAGGATGAGGCATCCGGAGGATATGATCTCGGCGATTCAGGTGAGAGGACAAAGGAA
>JAEEGO010000176.1 GCA_016280355.1 Lachnospiraceae bacterium
ATGATATCCACAGCTCCTTCCATCTCACGCTCCTGATCCGTATCCTCTATGCGGAGTATGAAGTCCCCGCCTGCATGTCTCGTTATAAGATAGGCATACAGCGCCGTCCTAAGATTGCCCACATGCATCCTTCCCGTAGGTGAAGGTGCAAATCTCGTCCTTACTTTACTCATTTATTATTTCCTCCGTTTGGTTATTCCCTGCATTCCACAAGTTCTATAAGACCCACAGGCCTTCTGTACATGAAGCAGACATCGGCTCCGCCTATTGCTACGGCAGGCTCTGTCTCCCCTGCCGGGGTATATCCCTCATCCCGAAGCCTCTCCATCTCTGCCTTTATATCATCGCAGCAGTAGCATATATGATAGGGTGCGTTCCCCAGTTTTTTCAACGTCGCATATACCGGAGATCTGTCACTTTTCGGCGATACAAGCTCCACCCTGTATCCGTCATTTGTAAGAAAGATGATATCCACATCTCTCAGACTGTCGTATACAACGTCAGTCTCTCTTTCATAACCCAGAGCCTCAAATGAGGCAATGGCTTTATCCATGTTCTTTGCCAGATATCCAATATGATGTATCTTCATCTCATGCCTCTTTGTCCGAAGACTTAAGTCCCGCATATCCGTAAAGCCAGCTTCGCTCATCGGCATCAAGCTTTACGGCAAGCCTGTCATACACTTCCCTCTGATACCTCTCATACATCTTAATCTCATCCGATGTCATGAGGCTTCTGTCTATCCCATTATCGTCAAGCGGCACAAGAGTAAGGCTTTCAAAGTCATAGAATGTACCGTCTTCCGTCTTTTCAGCTTCTCTTACGAGCAGGATATTCTCACACCGTACGCCGTATTTTCCTTCTTTATACACTCCGGGCTCATCCGAAATAAGCATACCCGGCTGCAGAGGCTTCTGATCTTCGGTGTATTTCTGTCTGATAGCCTGCGGTCCTTCATGTACACTTAGCATATAACCTACACCGTGTCCGGTACCGTGTTTGTAATCAATACCCTTCTTCCAAAGCCGCTCTCTTGCAAGTATATCCAGATTCACGCCTGTACTGCCCTTCATGAATCTCGCATACATTACCTTCAGCATGCCAGCGGCAGCCAGGGTGAACGCTTCTTTTTCTTCATCCGTAAGCTCTCCCATGACTATCGTCCTGGTCACATCGGTCGTACCGCCTTCATACTGTCCTCCCGAGTCCACCATGTAGAGCCCCTTCTTCTCTATGGCTCTGTCATGCTCTTTACCCGGAGCATAGTGTATGATGGCAGCATTGTCACCGTAAGCCGATATCGTCTCAAATGAAGGCTCCCTGAATTCCGGTATCTTTTTTCTGAACTCAAGCAGACGAGCTGCAGCACTCATCTCAGTCTCTTCCGTATCTGTCGTTGTGATCCATCTGATAAATCTTGTCAGCTGTACGGAATCCTTCAGGTATATATCCCTTATATGCTCTGTCTCAACGGAGTTCTTCACAGCCTTCATAAGTTCAACGGGACACGGCCTGTCGAGTGTCTTTGCCCTCTTTTTTATCAGCCTGTAATGGAGGAAACTCACGTATCTATTATCTATCATCACTCTGCCCGATACGGCATCGCTTTTAAGGAAGGAAGCCAGCTCATCGTAGGCCTTTACGAGTGAAGCCGGGTAACCCGTTTCAGCCTTCTCATCCGTAAGGAAAAGAAATGCCTTCTCAAGAGTGATATATGCGTATGCCATGGCAACGGGAGTGTATCTGATATCATGTGCCCTTATATTGAACAGATAGGCTATATCATCAAGTCTTGAAAGAAACACTGCATCGCAGCCTTCTTTTTTAAGTTCCTCCCTGAGCTTTGCGATACGGTCTATGCTGCTCTCTCCGCTTATCTCATCGGGAAGCACCTCTATCCCGGACTTCGGAAATGCCGGCCTTTCAAAGATCCCTTCGGACAGATCCTTCCTGTAGGCTATCCTGTGGGATGGCACACTCTTTTTAAGCCTTTTTGCCCTGCTTACGGATACCGTGCGGCCGTCAAAGCCCAGCACTGCATCCTTCGCAAATGTGCTCTTAATATACGTCATCATGTCGGGGACGTTTTCCTCTCCCGACTTCATGAGGCGTATGCCGGACCCTTCAAGCTCGCGCTCCGCCTGTATGAAGTAGCGCCCGTCCGTCCAGAGCAGAGCTTCATCCTTTGTGATGAGCAGATCCCCGGCTGAACCGGTGAAGCCTGAAAAAAACTCACGCACCTTGAAATAGTCGTTCACATACTCCGATGCATGGAAATCGGATGTAGGGATATAGTAAGCAAATATCCCTTCCTTCTTCATCCTCTTTCGAAGCTTTGCTATAACGGCATCCGCAGAAGAACCCATGCTCAGTCTTCGATCCTCTCCATTATCGCTTCAATGAGCTCTCCGACATCCTTAAGTCCCTGTACTTCCTTCATCACGAACTTGAAGCCGAACTCTTCCTCTATCTCATTCATGAGACTGAGGTGGGTGAGGCTGTCCCATCCGTCCACATCCGATGCTACGGTGTCATCCTCAAGCACGAGTTCGTCGTCATCAAAGATGTCCCTTGCGATCTCAGTTACCTTCTCCATCACTTCTTCCCTGGTCATTGTGCACCTCCGTCAGTAATATATGTTTTCAGTTTCACATATTCATCAGTCTTAAGCTCGTACTGCCCTTCGGATATACGGGTAAATCCCATCCTGTCATACATATCCTTCACCATCGCATTCTTCGGCGTAGGGATGTATTCTGCCTTAAGCAGACCGTATCCGTTGTCGGCGGCAGTCTGTACCGCTTTGTTTATTATATACTCCTCCATGCCGCGTTTCAGCACCCTGCAGCTCATCAGCCAGGTATCCATGAAAAGAGTACCGTCATTTTCCTTATGCATGATCACCACGGATACGAGTCCATGATCCCCGAATTTATCCTTCAGTGTGAAATACAGAGTGAGATACTCATCATCTGTGGCAATACGTGCTATATCATCCTCCGTGTAGCGTATGGTCCTCAGATTGAACTGGTTCGACCTCTGCGTAAGCTGGGCTATCCTCGGATATCTCATCTCATCAAAAGGTCTTGCTTCTCCCTCCATCTCAAGGCTTATCAGATAATCATCTATCGAAGTAAAGGCCGCCTCGCTTTCACGCCTCTTAGCTTCCGCCTGATACATGCCCGTCCTGTCAGCATCCTCTCCGGAATAAGAAGCAGTCTCGAATAGATTAAGGCTCTGTATGTACGAAAGATAATATGCCGGATCCTCCGGAAGCTCAGGCACGCATATCTCCGGTATCATGCTCTTCACAAGATTGCGCTCGAACGGATTGTCATCCAGAAAGACAAGGGAATCCATGCCTATGTTCAGGGTCTGCTGGATGTGCCTTATATTTGACGCCTTATCTTCCCAGTTGGCTACGAACATGGCAAAATCAGAAAGCCTAAGCACCATCTCTTCGTGCTTTTCAAACGGCTCCTTTGCGGCAGCCTCTTCATTCTTGCTGCATACCGCAAGAAGTATGCCTCTCTCCTTCAGCTGCTTCAGATAAAGCTGCAGGTCGGTGAACACATGTCCCCTGCCAAGCTCTCCGATCTCTATGCCGGAAAGCCCGTCATCTCCTATCACTCCTCCCCAGAGTGTATTGTCCAGATCACATATCACACACTTTACGATATGTCCGGACATTGCATCCAGTACATCATATACTTCCTTTGCCACGTATCCCCACGAATTGAGATCCACGTTCACCTTGGCATTGTAATACAGCACCGGATCATAGAAAACCTCCGTCCCCAGCGCTGTCTGTACCGAGAGTATATCCACCGGAAAGACGTTCTTCCTTGTGCTCATGGCATCCTGGAGCAGACTGTTCAGCCTGCGGATCTGGTACGTGAATGAATCCGGCACCTTGGCTCCGTAGTTTCCGAATGCCGCATCCCTTATCTCGGTAAAGTTCATCAGGAGTATCTTTGCGTTGCAGTTCTTTCCGACAAGATCCCAGTATCCTGCAATCTTTGACATGACGCTGTCTGCAAAGGTGCGCTTCGCTTCGCTTTTAAGCTCCATAAACTCTTCATACAGCTTGTCACTTGCCATATAGATGAGTATCATGGCAGGATCGAACTCATACGTCTCCGAAGCCGCATCTAGAAGCTGGGCATCGATCTGATTGTAATCCGC
>JAEEGO010000021.1 GCA_016280355.1 Lachnospiraceae bacterium
CGGAGACCTGCTTGACCGTGTCGTCATGATCAGGCGTCAGATAGCGCTGGAGCTCGGTACTGTGGTGCCTATCATCAGACTGCGTGATAACATACAGCTCAACCCGAACCAGTACATCATCAAGATAAAGGGTGTACAGGTTGCCGACGGTGAGATACTCTTTGACCACTACATGGCCATGAATCCGGGATATGTGGAGGAGGAGATCACCGGTATACCTACAGTGGAGCCGTCTTTCCATCTGCCTGCGATATGGATCACGGAAGGTCAGAGAGAGAGGGCCGAGTCAATGGGCTATACCGTCGTCGATCCGCCGTCCATCATAGCGACTCATCTGACAGAGGTGATAAGACAGCACATCTCGGAGCTGCTTACAAGACAGGATACACAGAACCTGATAGACAACCTCAAGGAGTCCAATCCGTCTGTCGTGGACGAGCTTACGCCAAAGCTTCTGGGACTCGGAGAGATACAGAAGGTACTGCAGAATCTTCTGGAGGAGGGCGTATCCATCAGGGATCTGCTTACGATATTCGAGACACTGGCAGACTACGCCGCTACGACAAGAGACACGGATGTGCTCACGGAGTATGCAAGACAGGCGCTCAAGAGAGCGATCACTGCGAGGTACTTCGAGCCGGGTGAGACCACACAGGTGGTGACACTCGATCCCAAGATAGAGCAGGAGATCATGAGCTCGGTGAAGCAGACGGAGCAGGGAGCATACCTTACTCTGGATCCCGAGAGGACCAAGGCGATCATAGCTGCTACGGAGGCCGAGGTAAAGAAACTGGACGATCTCGGAAGGAACGAGATAGTGGTCACTTCGCCGATAGTACGTATTTATTTCAAGAAGCTTACAGAAGACTATTTGGAAGATCTGGTAGCTATATCATATAATGAGATAGAAAATGATGTAGAGCTGCAGAGCATAGGTATGATAACAGCTTAAAGGACAGCACAGAGTAACCGGAAATGATTATCAAGAAGTTTAACGGAAAAAACGAAGATGAAGCACTGAAGGCAGCGAGAGCAGAGCTCGGAGCCGGTGCCGTCATCATGAATGTGAAGAAGGTCAAGAAGAAGGGTCTGGCGGGACTTTTCTCAAAACCTCTTGTTGAGGTGACCGCAGCAGTGGAAGAGGAGCAGGATGCATATGTTGCACCGGCACAGCCGGCACAGGAGCCTAAGGTGCCTTTAGGACACGGGACTAAGCCGCTCGGTACACTGCAGCCTGTAAAGAGCCTGCAGCCTGGACAGCCGCTTCAGCCGAGGTCAGCTGCCGCAACGGGGCGTACCAACGACATCTCGCAGTACAAAGATGTGCTCACAGATGAGGAATATGAGAAGCTGCATCCCACGGAGAAGCCTGCAGAGGAGACGCCGCAGCGCAGGAGCACCGACAAGGTGGAGGATCTGCAGAGTCTCATCGAGAAGCAGATCAAGACCGTGATGAACGAGGAGTCGGGTGAGGCACAGCGTTCATCCGAGAAGAAGGAATCAAAGAACAAAGAGGTGATGAGCTTCATCAAGCTCATCTACACGACACTAATCAATAACGAAGTGGATGAGAAGTATGCGAACGATCTGGTTGAGGAGATAGAGAAGCTTTCAAAGCCGGGCGTGACCATAGATTATCTTCTCTCAAACATATATCAGAAGCTGATCTTAAGATTCGGTGTCAGCACTGGACTCGTACCCTCCGAGAACGGACCGAAGGTGATCTTCGTGCTGGGTCCCACCGGAGTGGGCAAGACCACTACCATAGCAAAGCTTGCTTCCGATATGGCAGTGAATCAGAAAAAGAAGGTTGCTCTGCTTACCACCGATACATACAGGATAAAGGCTGCGGAGCAGCTTCGGACTTACGCGGACATCATACCCGATATGCCTTTCAGGGTCGTATATACGGCAGACGATCTGAAGGAGGCTCTGGGAGAGCTTAAGGAATACGACTTCATCTTCGTTGATACTGCGGGATATTCGCCAAAGGATGTGGAAAAGCGTGATGAGATGAAGCATATCCTGGATGCCGCAAAGGAGGTCACGGAGATAGAGACATATCTGATACTCTCGGTGACCACAAAGTACCGCGACCTGCTTTCCATCTGCGACTCTTACAAGGAGATGGGCGAATACAGGATAGTATTCACAAAGCTTGATGAGACGTCATGCTTCGGCAATATATACAATATACGCGTATACACCGGCGCGGAGATATCGTATATGACCGACGGACAGGAAGTACCTGATGATATAGAGACATTCAATCCTCAGTATATCGTCAGATCGATATTGGGTGGCTCATGATGGATCAGGCAACCAGACTTCGCAGTATCATAAAACAGAATCAGGTGGCTCCGGCCAACGCTGCAAGGGTAATGACGGTGACCAGCGGAAAAGGCGGAGTGGGCAAGTCCAATGTCTCCATAAATCTTGCCGTACAGTTCAAGAAAATGGGCCAGAGGGTCATCATCTTCGATGCCGACTTCGGACTGGCCAATATAGAGGTCATGTTCGGTACCGTGCCGAAGAACAACCTGGCGGATCTTATTTACCAGGGCAAGGGCATCAGGGACGTGATCACCTGGGGACCGATGGACATCGGTTTCATATCGGGAGGAAGCGGCATAGCAGGTCTTACCAATCTGAATGCCGAGTACCTGAACTATCTGGTATCACAGCTCAATGAGCTGGACAGCATAGCGGATGTGATAATCATAGACACGGGAGCCGGGATATCGAGTGCCGTTATAGAGTTTCTTGTGGCGTCGGGAGAGATACTGCTCGTGACCACACCGGAGCCCACATCGATCACGGATTCGTATTCTCTGCTTAAGGCATTAAAGCACAACCCCAGATACAGCGGAGAGAGCTCGAAGATAAAGGTCATATCCAATAAGGTATCGGACAGCAAAGAAGGCGAACTCCTTTACAAGAAGCTGAACGCCGTGGTGCAAAGATACCTGAGGCTTGATATGTCGTATCTTGGATCCATACCGGAGGATCATGAGCTTTCGAAAGCCGTGATGCAGCAGAATCCGGTCTGCCTGTCAAATATGAATGCAAAGTCCGCGAGGGCTTTTGATGATATAGCAAAGACATTGATGGATATACCGCATGAGAAGCCAAAAGGAATGGCAGGCTTCTTTGCGAGCATGATAAGAGGGAGAGGTTAAACTGGCGTATGTTATCAGACCATGTAATACCGGGCGATAAGGTAGATCTGACCGAAGTAAAGAGCGAGGAAAGGATATCTTCCTCGGGAGTCATAGAGAGGAAGACATACTCTTCGAGAGTATACGACATAGTCTCCGAGGATGAGATACAGGTGAACATGCCTTTCATCGACGGACATATAGTGCTGCTTGAGATAGGAGATGACTATGATCTTTGCTTCTACTCGGGCAACGGACTCTACCAGTGCTATGCGAGGGTGACGGACAGATACAAGGCCAACAACGTATATGTGCTCTGCATGGAGCTTACATCACCGCTTCGCAAGTTCCAGAGGAGGGAGTACTACAGGCTCAACTGCATACTCAACATGAAATGCCGTGAGGTAGGAGATAAGGAATATAACGAGATAAAGCAGAACAACGTCAGCTTCATCAATACGGATCTGATACTTGAGGACGGAGTGATAGTGGATATCAGCGGAGGCGGAGCAAAGTTCATCTCCGACAGGCAGTTTGAAAGGGAATCCAAGATCCTCTTCAACTTCACGCTCAATATCGGAGGGCGCATGACCGAGTATTCGGTGATAGGCCGTGTCATCATGTCCAATGCGCTCGAGGGCAGAGTGGGAGAGTACAGGAACCACGTTCAGTTCGTCAATATCAAGGACAGGGACAGAGAAGGTATCATCAGATACATCTTCGAAGAAGAACGCAAGATCAGGAGAAAAGAGAGCGGGATCGAGGAATGATGCCGTTAAAATATACGTTTGGAGGAAAAAATGGGTAAAAAAGTACTGGTTGTAGATGACTCTGCACTCATGAGAAAGGTAGCTTGTGATATAATAAAAACCGACCCTCGATATGATGAGCCGGAGACCAGCCGGAACGGCAAAGATGCCCTTGATCTGGTAAGGCAGAAGAAGTTCGACGCCATAGTACTTGACGTGAACATGCCCGTCATGGATGGAATACAGTTTTTAAGGGAACTTAAGAACGAAGGGCGCAAGGAAAGGGTCATGATGTTCTCCACGACTACCGGAGAGGGAACGACCCAGACTATCGAATCTCTTGAACTCGGAGCCATGGACTTCATCAAGAAGCCGGAGAAGTACAGAGAGACCTCCGGTGAAGACTTCGCTCATGAGTTCTTAAGGATACTTGCGGTAGTAGCCGGAGCAGGCGATGCGATCACACCGGAAAAGAAAGTGGTCCCGGTACCTTCGCTGGCAGGAAGACCTACAGCCCAGGTGACACTGAGACCGTCAGTTGCGGTCAGAGGTGAGAAGATAGTGGCTATCGCAAGCTCAACGGGAGGCCCCAAGGCACTGCATTCGGTCATACCGATGCTGCCGGCAAACCTGAACGCACCGGTGATCCTCGTACAGCATATGCCGGAGGGATTCACCAAGTCACTGGCGGAGAGGCTCAACGAGATGAGCAAGGTGACCGTCAAGGAGGCAGAAGAGGGAGATGTGCTTGAAAAAGGGCATGTATATATAGCTCCCGGAGGCAAGCACATGAAGGTAGGCAAGTCGGGCAACCGCACGAGGATATACTTCTCGATGGAGCCTACAAGAGAGGGTGTGAGGCCCTGTGCCAACTATATGTATGAGTCACTTGCAGAAACAGCCTACGATCAGGTGTGCTGCGTGGTACTCACCGGTATGGGAGCAGACGGCACGGCAGGCATCAAGAACCTGGATAATGACAAGAAACTCCATATCATTTCCCAGGACGAGCACACCTGTGCAGTATACGGCATGCCGAGAGCGATAGCGCTCACAGGCTTAGTTAATGAAGTCCTTCCTTTGGAAAAGATAGCCGATGCTATCACCAGGGAAGTTGGAACAAAATAAACA
>JAEEGO010000177.1 GCA_016280355.1 Lachnospiraceae bacterium
TAAGCAGCTCGGTCCCCTGGGATACCGTATTCGGCGTAGCAAGAAACACGATCAGAAAGGTGCTGATACCGAGTGTCGTACTGCTGCTCCTTGGAGGTGTGATACTGATGATACTGCTCAGCCGTACGGTGGTAAGACTCGTGGTGCTGCTGCAGGGATCGGTACAGGAGTACGGTGAGACAAAGAACAGTGAAGTCATACCGGAAAGACTTGCAGGCATCATAAACCGGGATACGGAATTCGGACATCTCGCTGCATCCTTCCGCGATATGGCATCTGAAATAGACAGATATGTAGAGGAGACTGCCGCTGCCGCATCGGAAAAGGAGCGCTTCCTTACAGAGCTTGATATGGCAAAGGATATACAGAAAAGCCAGCTTCCGGACAAATTCCCGGCTTTCCCGGACAGGGACGATATGGATCTTTTCGCTCTTATGGATCCCGCAAAGGAAGTGGGAGGAGACTTCTATGACTTCTTTATGATCGACAGTGATCATATCGCACTGGTGATAGGAGACGTCTCGGATAAGGGTGTGCCGGCTGCGCTTGTGATGATGGTGTGCAGGGCTCTGATAAGGAGCTCGCTGAAAAACGGCATGAGACCGGCGGACGCCATGGCCCATGTGAACAGGCAGTTTGCGGAAAGCAACGCCATGGAGATGTTTGTTACGATATGGATCGGAGTGATAGAGCTTTCTACAGGTAAAGGGATCAGGATAAACGCAGGTCATGAAAAGCCCGTGATGAGAGAGAACGGAGGAGACTTCCGGCTCATAAGGAGTGTACATGACATGGCGGTAGGATGCTGGGAGGATCAGGAGTTTACCGAGGACAGCTTTGAGATGCATGAGGGCGACACGCTTTTTGTCTATACGGACGGAGTCCCCGAAGCAATGAACGAGGCAGACGAGCAGTTCGGGACGGACCGGATGCTCAAGGTCCTTAACAAGACAAAGGATGCATCGCCTGAAGAATTGATACAAAACATGAAGAAGTCTGTCGATGAATTCGTCGGAAATGCAGAGCAATTCGACGATATCACTATGCTCTGCTTCAAAATGAAAAAATAAAAAAAAATTTAAAATGATCCGAAACCTTCGTCCGGTTTTTGCGTCTATATAGTCAGAGGCGTAAAAAAACGCCCAAAACGCAAAAAGCAAAACGGAGGAAAGATCATGAAAAAGAAAGCAATCGCAGCATTACTCGCAGGAACAATCGTTACAACATCTCTTACAGGATGCGGCTCAAAGAGCGCAGCAACCTGTGACACGGCAGCAGCCACTTCACCATCCTATATCGAGGCCGAGTACCCCGAAGAAGCAATGGCATCCGACACTCAGGCAGAGGGTGCAGCAGAATATGAGTACTTCGATCCTTACAATACTTATGACTCTTATGCAGCAAAGAGTGTCGAAGCGGCGTGTGAAGCAGAGGATACACTGTGCCCCGGATACTACCGCACTTCACCCGCATACAATCCGGGTGAGAACTACAGGGAGGTCGTAGAGAACCAGTTCACGAGCACGGCCTCATCACCTCTTTCAACCTTTGGTGCGGATATAGATACGGCAAGCTATTCCAATCTTCGAAGGATGATCAATGACGGATATTCACTGAGGGAAATACCTGCAGGATCGATAAGGACGGAAGAGCTTGTAAACTATTTTGATTATGATTACAGGGAGCCGGGACGCGGCGATACCTTCGCGGTAAATGCTTCTATCATCGACTGCCCCTGGAACAGGGATACGAAGCTCGTCAACCTTGGGATCAAGGCAAAAGAGCTCGGAGATATAGAGGACATACCTTCAAACATAGTATTTCTTATCGATGTATCGGGTTCTATGAATTCATATGACAAGCTTCCCCTCCTGCAGATGGGACTTGATATGCTTGTCGACGATCTGGATGAGAATGACAGGGTGTCCATAGTCACCTATGCTTCATCATCGGATATAGTGATAGCAGGTGTGCCCGGCAATGAGCACACGGAGATCAAAAGAGCCATAAACAGCCTGGATGCATCCGGCTCAACAAACGGCGGAGAAGGCATCAGATCAGCATACAGACTCGCTGAAAAGTACTTTATCAAGGGCGGCAACAACCGTGTCATCATGGCAACAGACGGTGATCTCAATGTCGGTATCACATCTGAAGATGAACTGGAGGAGCTGATCTCGGATAAGAAGGAAGGCGGAGTATTCCTGTCGGTGCTCGGCTTCGGCACAGGCAACTACAATGAGGCTACGCTTGAGACACTTGCTGACAAGGGCAACGGCAACTACTCATATATCGACTGCCTGTCACAGGCAAAGAAGACACTCGTGGATGAGTTTAATTCGACTCTCTTTACGGTGGCAAAGGATGTGAAGTTCCAGATAGAGTTCAATCCCAAATATGTGTCCGAATATCGTCAGATAGGCTACGAAAACAGACAGATGGCGGCAAGGGATTTCAATGACGATACAAAAGACGGCGGCGAGATCGGAAGCGGACATGCGATGACTGTGCTTTATGAGATAAAGATGAACGACAATGAGAGCGATGACAATATCTCACTTCGTTATCAGGATGCAGATCTGTCCGATATAGGGGCAAAGTCTGATGAGTGGATGACAGTATCCGTACGCTACAAGGAGCCTGAAGAGGATGAATCGAAGCTCATGTATTTCCCGATAGGCGACGGATGCTATACCGGAACACCGAATTGTGATACACTCTTTGCAGCTTATGTCGCAGAGTGCGGCATGGTCCTGAACAACAGCGAGTATATCGGAAACCTGGATATGCACGATGTGGCAAAACAGGTATCGGGACTGAAGCTTGACGATGAATACAAGGAGGAATTCCTGGAGATGATCAAAAATCTGTGATCGCCTCCGAAGGAGAAAATGCAGGATAACGAGATCGTTGACCTTTACTGGGCAAGAAACGAAAACGCCATAACAGAGACAAACGTCAAATACGGCAGCTACTGCAGGAAGATAGCAATGAACATAGTAGGAAGCGCCGAGGATTCGGAGGAGTGTATTAACGACACATATCTTTCGGCCTGGAATACCATGCCCGAAGAGCGCCCGGATCTGCTCGCTCCGTATCTGGCAACGATCATAAGGAACCATGCACTTACACTGTATCGCAAGGCACATTCGATCAAGCGCGGGGCGGGCCAGACCGCACTCGCGCTTGATGAGCTTCTGGAGGTGGCAGACTCATCATCCACGGAGGATATGGTCGATATGTCACTTCTGTCGGAGCATATCAATACATTCCTGTCAGGACTTACTGCAAATGACCGGATCGCTTTCGTAAGACGCTACTACTACGTTGATCCGCTCTCAGACATAGCAGCAAAGCTTTCGATGTCGGAATCTGCCGTCAAATCACTGCTTTTCAGACTGAGGCAGAAGCTGAAGACATACCTCATACGGGAGGGATATGAACTGTGAACAATAATGATCTGATGGACGCCCTTTCGGGGATCGATCCGAAATACATAGATGAGGCAGCATTCGAGCTGCATGTGACGCCGGTACAGACTGCGAAAGTGAAAGCATTCCGTACGAGGAAGGCAGTCATCACCACACTTTCGGCAGCAGCTGTAGTACTTCTTACGATGACTGTGACACTGCCCTTCGTGATGCGCCTGAATAAGAGCCAGAGCGCGTCGGAAGCAGCGTACGACAGTGTGGCAGCCGACAGTGAAGCAGCCGAGAGTGAAGCAGTCGAGAGTGAGGCAGCGGGCGGTGCAGCCTATGATGCGGCTGAGGAAGCAGCTCCCGCATACGAAGCGGAGGAAGCGGCAGAAGCACCTGTCTATGATGCGGCAGAGAATGCAGCGGATTCGGCAGAACCGGCTGCATCCCAGGCGACAGCAGAGAAGAGCGAGGCGGCTTCGAAGACGGAGGATGCCGCGGCACCTGTCATCGGTCTTGGAAAGGCGGAGTATAAAGACGGTATCCTGACAGTTGATATCAGCGCAGAGCTTCCTTCGGATGCAGGAGAGCTGGAGTATGCGATCACAGGACCTGATGGCAGCGGCGAAGAAAAGACTGCAGCAGAAGGCAGGCTTGCAGATATCATGACGGAAGGCAAGCCGCTGACTTTGGATATATCTCATCTTGAACTGCAGGAAGGTACCTATACGCTACGTATCGGTGATGAGAGCACAGAGTTTACCGTCTGATGATGAAGATGGATCTATTTAATCAAAGAGTAAGGATAACAGGAGGAAAGAGATGAAAAGAAGGATCGTAA
>JAEEGO010000178.1 GCA_016280355.1 Lachnospiraceae bacterium
AATCCTGTGAGTACTTCTTACAATCTGGCTGTCAGCTTAAGAAGAAGAGATGACAATGCCGCAGTTTGGCTTGCCACCTACGAAAGACTGAAGGCTGACGGTTCGCTTGAAGAAAACCATGAGCTCGTAGAGCGATTCTTTCTGATCAATTATTTCATCAGATCTTTTGTATATGCGGCACAGAGGCATATTCCCTTTGATGCGGAGTCAGTACGTGCCATGCAGGATAAGGTGCGGGAGCTTTTCCCTGATTACAGGCAGAATAAAAGCCTCCAGGCAGGAGGCTTTTATACCGAAGCTTTGAAATTCATGGATATCCCGGTCGATGAAAGCAATATCGACTCCTTTAATGCTGCCTGGGAGCAGATAGTAGCTGCTTTCGGGGAAGATCTTTAGTTTTTATTCCTCACCTTCTTTTACCAAAGGCGCATATTTCTTCTGGATCTCGGGATCATAGGAGAGCAGCGGCTCTATATCCTTTCCGTTTATCTTTCTTTCCACGTAGTTGTTTGTAAGCTTGATCACCAGAGGTGTGAGTGAGAGCACACCGATCAGGTTGGGTATCATCATGAGACCGTTGAAGGTGTCGGAGATATCCCACGCAAGCGAAGATGTCATGATCGCACCTGATATCATCATCAGCACGAAGATGATCCTGTATACCTTTGCGCCCTTTACGCCGAAGAGATACTCCACAGCCTTAGATCCGTAGTGGGACCATCCGAGTACTGTGGTGAAAGCGAAGAGGAGCACTGCTATTGCGACGAACCATTCGCCGGGCTTGCCGAAGATGTTGCCGAAAGCTCTGGCTACCAGAGTGGCATCATCAGTGCCTTCCTTCACAAGACCTGTGGTGAGATCTATAGCTCCGGATGAAAGGACAACTATTGCTGTCATGGTGCAGACTACCATGGTGTCCGCGAACACCTCGAATATTCCCCAAAGTCCCTGCTTCACGGGCTCCTTTACGTTGGAGTTGGAGTGGACCATGACTGAGGAACCAAGACCTGCTTCATTGGAGAAGACGCCTCGTTTACATCCCTGAGTGATGACCTGCGATATGGCAACTCCTGCCGCACCGCCGGCAACAGCCTTGATGCCGAAGGCAAACTTGAAGATGGCAGAGAACATTGCGCCTATACTTCCGATATGAATGAACATGATGATGAGTGAGCCGATGACGTAGGCTACAGCCATAAAAGGAACTACTTTCTCTGCGAAAGCCGCTATCCTCTGCAGACCGCCTATGATGACGAAGCCGCCTATGATCATGAGGCAGAAGCCGATGGCCCAGTTCACGAAAGATACACCTGCGATCTCGGTGGCCTGAATGTCACTGAAAAATGCCGACTCGATATTAAGGGTGATCTTGTTGATCTGGCCCATGTTGCCTATACCGAATGAAGCGAGTATTGCGAAGAGTGAGAACAATACGGCAAGGAATGAACCGATCTTCTTGCAGCCTTTGTATGAGCCGAGACCGTCTTTAAGATAGTACATTGCTCCTCCGGACCATTCGCCCTCGTCATTCCTGCGGCGGTAGTAAATACCCAGGATGTTCTCCGAGAAGTTGGTCATCATACCAAGGAATGCTGCTATCCACATCCAGAAGACAGCACCGGGACCTCCTATGCAGATGGCGGCTGATACGCCTGCGATATTACCTGTACCTATTGTAGCTGCAAGTGCGGTACAAAGAGCCTGGAACTGTGAAACAGAACCCGAATCCTTACCGAGCTTCTTGTGGGTGTCCTTGTGGAAGACGGACCCAATGGTCTTTATCCACCAATGCTTCAGATGAGTGATCTGAAAGCATTTCGTGATGACCGTGGTGATAAGTCCGGTGCCGAGCAGAAGGATCAAACCGATCCTCACCCAGACGAAGGTGTTTATCGCGTCATTAATACTGGTGATCTGATCTACGATACTCATGTCAATCTTTCCTTTCGTAATGTTTTGAAAAAAGAAAAGAGCCCCGATCGTGACTGTCGTCACTTTGAGCCCCGTTGCTTACATTGGTAAATACTACTTTGATAAACGGAATTTGTCAAGTGAAAGAGGACTGTCCACTATATATAGTTTTGTGGTAGAATGATTATGTATGAAAAAATATGTGATCTATTTCATTTTAATATTCATGTTCATGTGGACGCCGATGCTCTTTGCATGGACACCCGACAGAAGTCCTGCAGTGCTGAAAGAGAGCAGTACTGCTTATCTTGTCGGTGATGAGACAGTCAGAGCAGAGGCTGATACTGCGTCCAAAAGTATAGCTTATAAGGCGGCGATTACACGTGAGACGGAAGCTTCGGATACCGGTGTCGATGCAAAGACGGATACTCTATATATAGAAGAGACCGATACCGAAATGGAAGAAGCGGCTACCGTAGTCGCGACTACAGCTATGGGTACCGGAAAAGAAGGCAATGACACAAAGGTTAACATAATTCGAGATGCGATCTCAGCGAAGAAGACTGAGGCTAAAGCGGAGGACGGGACTGCAGCTGAGACCGAAGCTAATACCGAAGCTAAGACTAAGAATAAGGCAGAAACAAAGGGCGAGATCAAGGCTGAGAGTAAGACCGAAACTAAGACCGAGGCTAAGACAGAGACTAAGGGCGAGGCCAAGGCTGAGGGTAAGACTGAGGCTAAAGCCGAGACTAAGGCTAAGACGGTGACAGGATCTGATGCAGTAGCCGGTAAGACTGTGACCAGGATAAATGTTTCGGCCAAGGCTGGGACGGAAGATAAAGATAAGAAGGCATCGAATGTATCCGGAGACGGCAACATAGATCCGGATGAAAAGGCGTCGGACGGAAAGAAGGCAGACGACAAAAAGTCATCCGAAGAAACGACCGATGATAATACATCGGATAAAATGACAGCGGATAAGAAAGCGACGGAAAAGAAAGCAGGCGAGAAGGAAGAGGCAGAGGCTGACGTGTCGGCTGAAGATACTGCCGAGAGTAAATCTGCGGGTGAAAAAACAGCAGAAAAACAGCGGATCATCTCGGGTGACAATTACACTGTTGTGAAGGGTGATTGTCTGTGGAATATAGCGAAAGCCCGCTATGGGAGCGGGATTGACTATGTCAGAATATATGAAGCGAACAGAAGCGTGATAGGTGACGATCCGGATCTGATCTATCCGGGTACTCAATTAGTGTTGCCATAGATATCATGGTTAACATAACTCAAAACGCCTTTTAATACATATGGATAATATCTACATAGACCGCGAAACTGCTGAGTTTGAAGAGCGGCGCAGAGCACGTGCGGAAAAAAGAGCACTTCATGCAAAACAGCAGAGAGAACGGGAAAAAAAGATAAAAAAATACATGTTCATTGCCGGAGGCAGCTTTGCGGCCATGATCGTCGGGGCGGTGGTCATCATCCACAGCCTCGCTGTCACGAAAAAAGCCCATGCAAAGCCGTCAGATGAAGCACAGCAGGCGCAGGTCGAAGAGGTTGACATAACTCAAAACGAGGATCAGAAAGACCCGAGAGACATGCTTTACAGCGAGGACAGCGACCTTCTGGAGGGCAGTCCGGGAGGAGTGGCTGACAGCAGCGAGATGGGAGCGGCAGCTCCGGCCATGAGAGCTCTGACCGAAGAGGAGCTGGCTCAGCTTGCCATAGAACGCGGCGTAACGACCGGGCTAGGCCCCGATGTCCTGAACACGACCGTCGATGATTCGACGGAAGCTGTATCTGCCGGTATAGATTCGGGCTATGCAATATTGGTCAATCTTTCCGAAAACAGGGTAGCAGCTGCCAGAGAGCCGCATACCAGGATGTATCCTGCCTCCATGACCAAGGTCATGACGGTACTCGTGGCATCCGATCAGCTTAAAGGACC